>NZ_BAAAUT010000056.1:0-42904 GCF_039534085.1 Planomonospora alba | reverse complement strand
GGCGGCCAGGGGCACCGGGCGGGCGACCGTGCGCGCCGGGCGCGGCGCCGCCGGCGCGACCCGCGGGCTCGGCCGGACGGCCCGGCGGCTGACCCACGCCCAGGGTGCCGGCCGCACCGGCCTCGGCCAGCTGATCGAGCTGACGGCCGCGCACAGCGCGGGCGACGCGCTGGTCACCGCCGCGCTGGCCGGCACACTGTTCAAACTGCCGGTGAACGAGGCCCGGGGCCAGGTCGCGCTCTACCTGCTGATCACGATGATCCCGTTCGTGGTGGTCGCGCCGTTCGTCGGACCGGTCCTCGACCGGTTCCGCTCGGGCCGTCGCCTCGTCATGGCGGGCACCCTGTTCGGCCGGGGGCTGCTCTGCTTCGCCATGGCCGCGGCGGTCGTCCCCGGCGACGTCTTCACCATCTTCCCGGCGGCGCTGGCCGTGCTGGTGCTGTCGAAGGCCTACAACGTCTCCCGCGCCGCGATCATGCCGAGCGTGCTGCCCGCCGACATCGCGCTGGTCACCGCCAACGCGCGGGTCGCGCTGTTCGCGCTGGTCTCGGCGGGGGTCGCGGCGGGCGCGGGCGCGGGCGTCAGCGCCTGGCTCGGCGCCGAATGGGTGCTGCGCGCCGCCACGCTGCTGTTCCTGCTCCAGGGCGTGCTGGCCGTACGGCTCCCGCGCCACGTGGACTCCCCCGACCTGGACGAGCTCCAGGAGGGCGAGGAGCGGCCGCCGCGCTGGCGCACCATGCTGAGCATCGGACCGGTCGTGGCCGAGTCGATGCTGGCCAACGTCGCCATCCGGTTCTACTCCGGCTTCCTGCTGTTCTACCTGCTCTTCCTGGTGCAGGAGAAGAAGCTCCCCGGCATGCCCGCGGCGGCCACGATCGGCGTGCTGCTCCTCGCCGCCGGGGCCGGCGGCCTGGCCGGGGCCGGGATCGCCTCCTGGGCGCGCAGCCACTCCCCGCAGGTGATCGTGCTGGTCACGCTCGCGGTGTCGGCGGCGGCCACGGTCGCGGCGGCCGCCGTGTTCACCCTGTGGACCGCGGTGGCCGTCGCGCTGACCGCCGCGTTCGCGCAGGGGCTGGGCAAGCTCGCGCTGGACGCGATCGTGCAGCGCGAGATCGGCGAGGAGGTGCGCTCGTCCACCTTCGGCGTGGTCGAGGCGCTCCTGCAGGTCGCCTGGGTGGTCGGCGGGCTGGTCGGGCTGCTGCTCTCGCTGTTCGCGCGCGGTCCCGGCGGACTCGCGACGATGGCCGCGGTGCTGGCGGGCTCGCTCGGCTGGCTGCTCCTGCGGCGCCGTCGCCGCCTGGAGACGACGGAGGCCCGGGCGCGGGCCGCCCGCGCGCAGACCGCAGCCGCCCGGACACCGGAACCGACCGGGCAGGAGGACGCGGCGGCGCCGCCGGAGCGGGTGCCGGACAAGCCGGTGCACCGCAAGCGGCCCGCGGGCACCACGACCGCCGTCATCCGGCACGACGACGCGCCCACCGAGAAGCGCACCAAACCGCTGACCAACCCCCACGGCTGAGCCGCCGCCCCGGGGGCCCGGCCTCCCGCCCGGGAGCGGGCGGGCCTGCCCCGGGCGGGCGCGCGCGGACGGCGGGCGCGCGCGAACGGCGGCGCGGAGAGGCGGCGGCCCCGCGGGCGGGGCCGCGTGCTCAGGCGTCCAGGTCGTCGGCCACCGCGCGGAGCACGGCCGCGATCTTCTTGGCGTGCGCCGCGTCCGGGTGCTTGCCCCTCTGGTAGGAGGTGGAGACCCCGTCGAGGAGCTTGATCAGGTCCTCGACGATGACGACCATCTCGTCGGGTTTCTTGCGCTTGCCCCTGGGCTTGGCGGTCCTCTCCAGGGTGGGCTGGTCGATCACTCGGACCGAGAGCGCCTGCTGGCCGCGACGCCCCTCGGCCACGCCGAACTCGACCTTCTGACCGGGCTTGAGGGAGTCCACGCCACCGGGCAGCGCGGAGGAATGCACGAAGACCTCACCGCCGTCGTCGCGGGTGAGGAAGCCGAAACCCTTGTCGGCGTCGTACCACTTGACCTTGCCACTCGGCACAGGGGTGACCTCGTTCAGACTGTGGTGTAGGGGATGGGAGTAGGTTATGCCCACACGCGGCTGAGGGCGACCGTGTAAACGGGTGCGAGTCACGCGATCTCCGCGGTGCCCCGCGCGGCCCGCCACCCGTCGAACCACCCGGCGAACTCCGTCAGATCCTCCAGCACGACCTCGGCTCCGTGTGCACGCAGCTCTCCCGCCGGGTAGGGACCGGTCGCCACCGCCACGCTGACGGCGCCTCCTGCTCGCGCCGCCTCGATGTCGGCGACGTGATCTCCAACATAGGCCGCCGCGCCGAATGACGCGAGAGCCGGGCCCTTGGCCGAGCCGAAAAGCGACCCGGCGATCCCGTCCACCTCCAGGCCGAGGAATCCCACCGTCCGCTCGGCGTCCCCGGTGCTCTTCCCGGTGACCACGATGACCCTGCCGCCCGCCCGCCGTACGGCCTCGACGGCCTCGCGGGCGCCGGGCAGGAGGGTGGTGGCGGGCACCGCGATCGAGGGGTACAGCGAGCGGAAGACGGCGGCGGCCGCGGGGATCTCCTCCGCGGGGAGCCAGTTGGCCAGTTCGAGCTCCAGCGGCGGCCCCAGCCGGGCCACCACCGCGGCGCTGTCGATGGGCACCCCGATCCGCAGCGACAGCTCGTCGTAGACGGCGGCGATCCCCGCACGGGTGTCCGCGAGCGTCATGTCCAGGTCGAATCCCACCGAGTGCATGAATAGCAGCATGCCAAACCGACATATCCCGCTGGTAATCCACCGTGCCGGCGGTGCCCCTCGCTGTACGCCGCGACCCCGGCTGTGGAACCCTTTGCAAAGGAGTCACTTACTCCCCGCCGTCGGGCCCATCGGCACCTGCCACCGCCCGGACCCGCCGGTTTCGTCCGGTGATCCCGCGACCTGCCGGGTTGTGCACTGGATAGGGTCATGACGGAGGTATCGGCAGAAAGATGAGCAGATCGACGCGCGAGCGGATCATCGACGAAGCCCTGCGCCTGTTCGCCGAGAAGGGCTACGCGGCGACCTCGGTCGCCGAGATCGAGGCCGCCGCCGGGCTGTCGCCCGGCGCCGGGGGGCTGTACCGGCACTTCAAATCGAAGTACGAGGTGCTGGCCGCGGCGATGCACGAGCACGCCAACCGGACCCGGCTGCAGATCGCCGAGACCCTGGCCGAGCTGAACGCCATGGACGCCTCCCTGGGCATCGAGGCCCGCCTGGCCCACCTGTGCCGGGCCGGACTCGCCAAGGTCCGCGAGGAGAGCGAGCTGACCCGCGTCTTCTTCCGCGACCTGAGCCAGTTCCCCGAACTGGTGGCCGTGGTGCGCGAGGGCCTGCTGCAGCCCATGTTCGACGCGTTCACCACCTGGATGCGGTCGCAGCCCGAGTACGCCGGGGCCGACCACGACTGGGCCGCGATCGGCGCGGTGCTCGGTGGCGCGGTCGTCCACTACCGGCTGTTCCAGGACACCGTGAGCGAGCCCCCCGGCCACGCCGGCAAGGACCGCTTCGTCGAGTCCTGGGTACGGCTCGCGCTCGGCCTCATGCCGACCCCCGCCGTCCAGACGATCGGCTGACGGCCCCCACCGGCCCTGTCAGCCGGTCCGCCCCCGATCCCGGCGGCCGGTCCCCCGGCGGCCCTGTCAGCGGGACCGCCCGGGCCGGGACCGTCCGGGGTCCGGGAGCGGCGGGTCCAGCAGCCGGCGGACCAGCCGGAACACCCCCGCCGCCGTCCCGAGCACGAACATGGGCCCGCTGACGTCGAAGAACTCGGCGACCGTCCGATCGGACCCGCCGCCGCTCCTGACCAGCGCCACCAGCGCGCCTCCGGCGGTGTAGGACAGCACCGGGGCCGCGACGCCTGCCACCCTGTCCGCCCGCTCCCAGCCGGGTGCGGACAGGACGACCAGCGCCCCGGCCGCCCACACCAGGAGGGGCAGGGGGACGATCCCGACCGGGACCGGCGCGAGCGGGACGAGCAGCCCGGCCAGGACGAGCACGGCCACCCCGGCCGTCTCGTGCCGGTGCGCGGCGAGCACCTCCACCGCGTCCAGCCGGTTCCGCGCCGCGCCGCCGGGCGGCGACCACGGTTCGCCGGGCCCGGCCGGGCCCGGCGGGGGCACGGAGGTGCGCCGCCACGGACCCGCACGCCGCACGATGCCGGGCCGCCGGACGGGCCGGGCGCCGGGCCCGTGGTCGGCCAGCCACCTCAGCGCCTCCTCCCGGGAGCGGGCCGCCTCCGGCGGCACCTCCCGACCGCGCCGCGCGGACGCCGGCGGCACCGGTGGCGGGGCCGGCGGAACCGGTGGCGGGGCCGCCGGGGCCGGGTTCTCCGCCCGGTCCGCCGGCGGCGGGGCCGCCTCCTCGGACAGGCGCCGGGCCTCGCGCCTCACCAGGGCCACCGGATCGCCGAACCCGGCGAGCACCTTCGCGACGGCGGCGGGGCTGTCGGCCCCCCGCCGCTCGGCGTCGATCCGCTCGCGGAGCCGCCGGACGAAGTCGAGCCGCTGGTCCTGGCGGAGGACGCCGTGCGCGGCGTCGGCCGCCCTGCTGACATACTCCAGGACGAGCTGGTCGGCACGCTCGATCACGCCGCCATCCTCCCCCGCCGCGCCGCCGCCCGCGAGCCCTTTCCCCGACCGCACGCTGTCGGTGAGGGCTCCTACCATTGGGTGAATGAGCACGGAGTTCACCAAGTGGCTGCGCGGCCGGAGCGACGAGCAGCTGCGGGAGCTGGTCGCCCTCCGTCCCGAGCTCATCACCCCCGTCCCCGCCCACGTCGAGGGGCTGGCCGGGCGGGCGAGCAGCCCGTCGGCGATCGGCCGGGTGCTCGACCGGCTCGACCGGTTCGCCTTCGCGGTCGTCGAGACGCTCGTCGTGCTCCCCTCCCCGATCGCCTACCGGTCGCTCCGCGCCCGGCTGGCCCGCGCGCTGTCCGGCCCGGCGGACCCGGTGTTCGAGGCCGGGGTCAGAAAGACCGTCGACCGGCTGCGGACGCTGGCCCTGGTCTACGGGCCCGACCGCGCCCTGCAGCCGGCCCCCGGCGTGCGGGAGGTCCTGGACGGACCCGCGGGCCTCGGCCCGCCGGCGCAGGACGCGTTCCGGCACTACCACCGGGAGCGGCTGGCCGAGCTGATCGACGACCTCGGCGGCACGGGCGACTCGGCGGAGGACCTCGCCGCGCTCCTGGCCGACCAGGACGTCGTGGCGCGGCTGGTCGAGGAGGTCTCGCCGCAGGCCCGCGCCGCGCTCGACGAGCTGGCCTGGGGCCCGCCCAGCGGCCGGGTGGCCAACGCCCGCCGGGACGTGCGGACGGCCACCGCCCGCTCGCCGATCGAGCAGCTCCTGGCCCGTGCCCTGCTCTGCGCGACCGGCGAGGAGTCCGTCGTGCTCCCCCGCGAGGTCGGGCTCTTCCTGCGCGGCGGCCGCGTCCACCGGGACCTGTGCCCCGTTCCCCCGCCGCTCGACGGCCCCGGGCGCAAGCGGGACCTCATCGACCGGACGGCGGCCGGGCAGGCGTTCGCGTTCACCCGCGCGGTGGAGGAGCTCTGCGAGCGGTGGGGCGCCGACCCGCCCGGCGTGCTCCGCGGCGGCGGGCTGGCCGTACGCGACCTGAAGCGCGCCGCGGCCCTGCTCGACCTGCCCGAGTGGGCCGCCGGGCTGGTCGTCGAGGTGGCGTACGCCGCCGGGCTCGTCGCCGCGAGCGGCGCGGTCGACGGCGACTGGCTGCCCACCCCGGTCTACGACGGCTGGCGGGTGCGCGGCACCGAGGACCGCTGGGTGACGCTGGCCTCGACGTGGCTGGCCATGGACCGGGCGCCGGGGCTGATCGGCGAGCGCGACGAGCGGGACCGGCTGCTCAACGCCCTCCACCCTGATCTGCGCCGCGCCGCCGCCCCGGAGGTCCGCGCCGCCGTGCTGCGCGTCCTCGCCGGAGCCGCGGACGCCGCGGGCCCGTCCACCGCGCCGACCCCGGAGTCGGTCCGCGAGCGGCTGGCCTGGGAGCAGCCGCGCCGCCGCGGCGCCCAGCGCGACCGGCTGGTGGAGCTCACGCTGCGGGAAGCCGAGCAGATCGGGGTCACCGGCCTCGGCGCGCTCTCCCGCCACGGCCGCGCCCTGCTGCCCGCGGAGGCGGGAGGGGGGGACGGCGCGGGATCGGCCGCCGGGCTGCTGGCCCCGCTGCTGCCCGTGCCGCTCGACCACGTGCTGCTCCAGGCCGACCTCACCGCGGTCGCCCCGGGCCCGCTCACCGGCGAGCTGAGCCGCTGGCTGGGGCTGGCCGCCGACGTGGAGTCCACCGGCGGCGCGACGGTCTACCGGTTCTGCGAGCGGTCGGTACGGCGGGCACTGGACGCCGGGCAGGGCGCCGACGAGATGCTGGCCGTGCTGGAGCGGCACTCGACCACGCCGGTCCCGCAGCCGCTCAGCTATCTGATCACCGACGTGGCCCGCCGCCACGGCCGCATGCGGGTCGGCTCGGCCAGCGCCTACGTGCGCTGCGACGACCCCTCGGCGCTCGACGAGGTGATGGCCGACAAGCGCGCCGCCCCCCTGCGGCTGCGCCGCCTGGCGCCCACCGTGATCGCGTCCAAGACCTCACGCGCGACCCTGGTCGACTCGCTGCGCGCGATGGGTTACGCCCCGGTGGCCGAGTCCCTGGAGGGTGACGTGATCATCACCCGGCTGGACGTGCGGCGGACCGAGGGCCCGCCGCAGTCCCGGACCCCGGCCGCGTTCACCGGCCTGGACGCCGAGGTGGTCACGGCGGCCGTGCGCGCCGTACGGGCCGGCGACGCCGCCCACCGGGCCCGCCGCAAGCCCGCCGACGCCCCCGACGGCCAGGTGCCCCGCTCCCCGGCGAACGCCACGATCAGCGCGCTGCGCGAGGCCATCCGGCAGGGGACGCAGGTCTGGATCGGCTACCTCGACTCGCAGGGCAACGCCACCAGCCGCATCCTGGAGCCCGCCCGGATGGAGGGCGGCTACCTCACCGCCTACGACGAGACCCGGGCCGCGGTGCACCGCTTCGCCCTGCACCGCATCACCGGGGTCTCCGAGCTCCGGCCGTAGCCCTCCGGCGGCCCCGGCAGCCGGGTCCCGGCCGTTCCGGCGAGCGGCGACCGGCCCCTCCGGGGCGTGGTATGTGTTGACGCAACCGGTTCCGCACAGGCGAGACGAGTCCCCCACGTGAGCAGTGACACCCCCGAAGGCTCCCAGGCGCGTCCTGGAGACCGGAACGGCTACGAGAGCTACGAGACGGTGCCCGTCGTCCGGCCGCCCGGGCCCGGTGGCCGGCCCCCGGGCGGGGACGACCCGTTCGCGCCGCCGGTGCACCCGTCCGGGCCCGCCCCGTCCCGGCCGTTCCACACCCCCGGGGAGCGGGTCCCCGGTCCCGCCGCGGTGCCGTACGGCCCGGCCCGGCGGCCCCACCCGGACGCCGAGGGCGTGCGCAGGCACGCGCTCGTCGCCCTGGCGGCCGGCATCGTGCTGGCGATGAGCTGCTTCCTGAGCCCCGGCGGCGGCGTCGTGACCGTCCTGGCGGCGAAGGCCCTGGGCGGGGTCGAGACCGACCCCGCCCACGCCCGGACCCTGCTCCGGTGGGCCTGGAGCGCCGTCGCCGTCAACGCTGGGCTGATCGTCGCGGGGGCCGCAGCCTTCGTCGTGGCGGGGCTCGGCGGCGCCTGGGCGGGGAGCTGAGCCGATCCGGGACTTCCGGCGGGCCCGGTTGTGTTGGATATGCGGTAGCCGTACACGAGGGAGAAGCCTGTGGCCGACGGCCCGCTGATCGTCCAGTCCGACAAGACACTGCTGCTCGAGGTCGAGCACCCCGCGGCCGACGAGTGCCGTAAGGCGATCGCTCCGTTCGCCGAGCTGGAGCGTGCGCCCGAGCACGTGCACACCTACCGCGTGACCCCGCTGGCGCTGTGGAACGCGCGGGCGGCGGGCCACGACGCCGAGCAGGTGATCGACGCGCTGATCACCTACAGCCGCTACCCGGTGCCGCACGCGCTGCTGGTCGACATCGCCGAGACGATGGCGCGCTACGGCAGGCTCCGGCTGGAGAAGCACCCCGTGCACGGGCTCGTCCTGACCAGCACCGACCGGGCCGTGCTGGAGGAGGTGCTGCGGTCGAAGAAGATCCAGCCGCTGCTCGGGGGGCGGCTGGACGCGGACACCGTGGCGGTCCACCCGAGCGAGCGCGGCAACGTCAAGCAGCTGCTGCTCAAGCTGGGCTGGCCTGCCGAGGACCTGGCCGGATACGTCGACGGCGAGCACCACCCGATCACGCTGGCCGAGGACGGCTGGAGCATCCGCCCGTACCAGCGGGAGGCCGCCGACGCGTTCTGGAACGGCGGCTCGGGCGTGGTCGTGCTGCCCTGCGGCGCCGGCAAGACGATCGTGGGCGCGGCGGCGATGGCGCACGCGCAGGCCACCACGCTCATCCTGGTGACGAACACGGTCTCGGCCCACCAGTGGAAGCAGGAGCTGATCAGGAGGACCTCGCTGACCGAGGACGAGATCGGCGAGTACACCGGGACCAAGAAGGAGATCCGGCCGGTCACCATCGCCACCTACCAGGTGATGACGACCCGGCGGCAGGGCGTCTACCGCCACCTGGAGCTGTTCGACGCCCGCGACTGGGGGCTGATCGTCTACGACGAGGTGCACCTGCTGCCCGCACCGATCTTCCGGATGACCGCCGACCTCCAGGCCCGGCGGCGGGTGGGGCTGACCGCGACGCTGGTGCGCGAGGACGGCCGGGAGGGCGACGTGTTCTCCCTGATCGGGCCGAAGCGCTACGACGCGCCGTGGAAGGACATGGAGAACCAGGGCTGGATCGCCCCGGCCGACTGCGTCGAGGTCCGGGTGACGCTCGGCGACGACGAGCGGCTGGCCTACGCGATGGCCGAGGCCGAGGAGCGCTACCGGTTCTGCGCCACCACGCCGGCCAAGCTCCGGGTCGCCGAGGCGCTGGTGCGGCGGCACGCGGGCGAGCAGGTGCTGGTCATCGGGCAGTACATCGACCAGCTCGACGAGCTCGGTGAGCACCTGGGCGCTCCGGTGATCAAGGGGGACACCAAGGTCAAGGAGCGGGAGCGGCTCTTCCAGGCCTTCCGCGAGCGCCAGATCCAGGTGCTGGTGGTCTCCAAGGTCGCCAACTTCTCCATCGACCTGCCGGAGGCGTCGGTGGCCATCCAGGTGTCGGGGACGTTCGGCTCACGCCAGGAGGAGGCGCAGCGGCTCGGCCGGGTGCTGCGGCCCAAGTCGGGCGGGGGCGGGGCGCGCTTCTACTCGGTGGTCAGCCGGGACACCGTCGACCAGGAGTTCGCCGCGCACCGGCAGCGCTTCCTGGCCGAGCAGGGGTACGCCTACCAGATCATCGACGCGGACGACGTGCTCGCCGGCGACTGAGGTCCGGTCTGGAGACGACGTGCTCGCCGGCGACTGAGACTCGCCGGCGAGCACCGTGTGGTCCGTGTCAGATCCACGAAATCCCGCGGGTCTTCGACAAAGAGACCACCCCCTCCTTTGGACCGCGACAATCAGTGGCGGCATACCCCACATTCTGCACACTTCACCAGATTTGCCCGCCTTTTTCGCCATACATCGAAGAATGACAGAGGGTTACTAATTAGTAACACAACGTGTATTCCTTCGATGGATCGCCCCCTTTTTCCGCGAACATCCCGGCGGGTGCGCTCCCCTGCCGGAGCCGTACGGCGGGTCGCGCCGCACCCGGCCCCGAGCGGTGGCCGGACCGGGGCCGCGGGCAGGCCACGGAACCGATCAAGGCATGTGAGCAGGGGGGCCGGCGACTCCGGCGGCACGGCCGACGCCGGACCGGAGGACACGCGCCCCCCGCCGGGATCGGCCTGGCTCGTTCCCGGAGACGGGCGGCTCCGGCGGACGGCGCCGGGGAGCAGCCCCCGCGCCACCGCCGAAATGCCCACGCCACCGGGCCCGCCGCCGGAGAATCAATCCTTTTGAGCGCCGTCCGGCCCCTCGGTAAGCTAGTCGATTCGCTGCCAGATGACCACCACCTCCGTTTACCGAATGAGAGGCGCTTTCCGCATGCCCGCCGAACAATTGCTGCCGGACATACCCTCCGGCCCTTCCGCCGCGGCCCTTCCCGAGGCCGGTCCCGCCCTCTCCGGTGCCCGCGGCGCCCCCACCGTCTCCGGCGGCGCCCCCGGCAGTGCCTCCGACGGCGCCCCCGGCAGTGCCTCCGACGGCGCCCCCGGCGGTGCCCCCGATCCGGGCGACGATCCCGCCCGGATCCTCGCCGCCGAGCGCGAGCACCTGGCCGTCTCCCGGGCCGCCCTGCGCGCGATGCGCGAGCACGCGCAGTCCCTGTCCGCCGACGCCGCCGGAGACTGGGTCTCCCAGCAGGTCCTGCAGGCGCTGCTGGACCAGCGGGTGGCCGCGCTCGCCGACCACGCCGGCACGCCGCTCTTCTTCGGCCGCCTCGACCGGACCGCCGGCGACGACCTGCCCGGCACCATCTACGTCGGCCGCCGGCACGTCCACGACGAACGCAGCCGCCCTCTGGTCGTCGACTGGCGCGCCCCGGTCTCCCGGGCGTTCTACCAGGCCAGCCCGGCCGACCCGATGGGCGTCGGGCTCCGCCGCCGGTTCGGCTACCACGGCGGCGACCTGACCGCCTTCGAGGACGAGCACCTCGGCCGCGGGGAGGCGCTCCGGCAGTCGAAGATCCTCACCGAGGAGATCGAACGCCCCCGCTCGGGCCCGATGCGCGACATCGTCGCGACCATCCAACCGGACCAGGACGAGATCGTCCGGGAGGACCTGGCCAGGACGGTATGCGTCCAGGGCGCCCCCGGCACCGGCAAGACCGCCGTCGGCCTGCACAGGGCCGCCTACCTCCTCTTCACCCACCGGGAGAAGCTCGCCCGCTCCGGCGTGATGATCGTCGGCCCCAACCGGGCGTTCCTGTCCTACATCTCCTCGGTGCTCCCCGCCCTGGGCGAGGTCAAGGTCGACCAGACCACGGTCGCCGGGATCCTCGGCGACCACGCCGCCGCCGAGGACCCCGCGGTCGCCGCGATCAAGGGTGACGCGCGGATGGTGCCGGTGCTGCGGCGGGCGCTGTGGGCGCACGTCGTCAAGCCCGCCGAGGGCCTGCTGTTCACCAAGGGCGCCAACCGCTACCGGGTGGCCGACCACGAGGTCCGCGAGATCGTCGCCTCCCTGCGCGGCACCACCCGCTACAACCCCGGCCGCGCGGCCCTCGCCCAGCGCCTGGCCCACCAGGTGCTCGTCCGGATGGAGCAGCGCGGCGAGTCCCCCGACGACCGGGTGCAGGACGCGGTCGCCCGCTCCAGGCCGGTCAAGCAGCTCGTGGAGCAGGTCTGGCCCAAGCTCACCCCCCAGCAGGTCCTGCACCGGCTGCTGAGCGACCCCGCGTTCCTGGCCGCCGCAGCGAAGGACGACCTGTCCGCGCAGGAGCAGGCCGCGCTGCTGTGGGCCAAGCCGCCCAAGTCGTTCCGCTCGGCGAAGTGGTCGGCGGCCGACGGCGCGCTGCTGGACGAGCTCGGCGACATGATGGAGCGCACGCCGTCCCTCGGCCACCTGGTCGTGGACGAGGCCCAGGACCTGTCGGCGATGCAGCTGCGCGCCCTCGGCCGGCGCTGCCGCAACGGGTCGGCCACCGTCCTGGGGGACCTCGCCCAGGGCACCACGCCCTGGGCGGCGCGCTCCTGGAGCGAGGTCCTCGAGCACCTCGGCTTCCCCGAGGGCGGCTCCGCCGGGGACGGCGGCAGCGGGGGCACGGTCACCGAGCTCACCCTGGGCTTCCGCGTGCCGCGCGAGGTCCTCGACTACGCCGCCCGCCTGCTGCCCTCCGTCGCCCCCGGCCTGGCCGTACCCCGCTCCCTGCGCCCCGGCGCGGGCTCGTTGACCGTACGGCACGCGCCGGACCTGGCCGCGTCCCTGGCCGAGGCGGCCGGGCAGGCGCTGCGGCGCGAGGGCTCGATCGGCGTCATCGTCCCCGACGCCCGCGTCTCCGCCGTCTCCGAGGCGCTGGCGGACCTCGACCACCGCGTGCTGGCCCCGGACTCCGTCGAGGAGCACCGCCTCCTGGTCGTCCCGGCCACCCTGGCCAAGGGTCTGGAGTACGACCACGTCATCGTGGTGGAGCCGGCCGACATCGTGGAGGCCGAGCCGCGGGGCCTGGCCCGCCTGTACGTGGTGCTGACCCGTGCGGTCACCTCCCTGACCGTGCTGCACTCCAGGGATCTTCCGGCCGAGCTGACCGGCTGATCCGGTTCCGAGGCGGCTGGTAGCGTGCCGCGCATGGAAGTGATCATCCGGCACGGGCGGATCGAGGACGTCGAGGCGCTGCTGGCCTTCTGGCTGACGGCCGCCGAGGGGACGGACCGGCACGACGATCCGGCCAAGGTGGCCGCGCTCATCGAGCGCGACCCCGAGGCGGTCCTCGTCGCCGAGGTCGACGGGGAGATGGCCGGCACGCTGATCGCGGGCTGGGACGGCTGGCGGGCGCACCTGTACCGGCTGGCCGTGGACCCCGCCCGGCGGCGCCGGGGCATCGGGAGCGCGCTGATCCGGGCGGCCGAGGAGCGCTTCGCGGCGTTCGGCGCGTTCCGCGCCGACGCCATGGTGCTGCACGGCAACGAGCTCGCCCACCGCGCCTGGGGCGCGGCGGGTTACGCCCCCCAGCCGCAGTGGGCCCGCTGGGTCAAGCCGCTGACCTGACGGGCCGCGGGAACGCGGATCACCGCCGCCTTCCCGCCGGAGGGGCCGGGGCCTCCGGCCGTCCGGGAGGGGCCGCGAGGAGCACCGGGGCGGAAAAGAAAGGGCCGGTCCCCGAGGGGACCGGCCTCTTCTGTCACGCGGGAGAGGGACTAGAAGTCCATGTCGCCGCCGCCACCGGGCATGGCGGGGGCCTTCTCCTTCTCGGGCTTCTCGGCGATGACGGCCTCGGTGGTGAGGAACAGCGCCGCGATGGACGCCGCGTTCTGCAGAGCGGAACGGGTCACCTTGGCCGGGTCGATGATGCCCGACTCGAACATGTTGACGTAGTCGCCGGTGGCGGCGTTCAGGCCCTCACCCGGGGTGAGGTTGCGCACCTTCTCCACCACGACGCCGCCCTCGAGGCCGGCGTTGACGGCGATCTGCTTGAGCGGCTCCTCCAGAGCCTTGCGGACGATCGCGGCACCGGTGGCCTCGTCGCCGTTGAGCTCCAGCTTGTCGAAGGCCTTGGCGCCAGCCTGCAGCAGCGCGACACCACCGCCGGGGACGATGCCCTCCTCGACCGCGGCCTTGGCGTTGCGGACGGCGTCCTCGATGCGGTGCTTGCGCTCCTTGAGCTCGACCTCGGTGGCGGCACCGGCCTTGATGACGGCCACGCCGCCGGCCAGCTTGGCCAGACGCTCCTGGAGCTTCTCGCGGTCGTAGTCGGAGTCGGTGTTCTCGATCTCGGTGCGGATCTGGTTGACCCGGCCCGCGATCTGCTCGGCGTCACCGGCGCCGTCGACGATGGTGGTCTCGTCCTTGGTGACGATGACCTGGCGGGCGCGGCCGAGCTGGTCGAGGGTGGTGCTCTCCAGCTTCAGGCCGAGGTCCTCGCTGATGACCTGGGCGCCGGTGAGGATGGCGATGTCGGTCAGCATGGCCTTGCGGCGGTCGCCGAAGCCCGGGGCCTTGACCGCGACCGAGCGGAACAGGCCGCGGATCTTGTTGACGACCAGGGTGGCCAGGGCCTCGCCCTCGACGTCCTCGGCGATGATCAGCAGCGGCTTGCCGGCCTGCACGACCTTGTCGAGAACCGGGAGCAGGTCCTTGTTGGCGGAGACCTTGGAGTTGACGACGAGGACGTACGGGTCCTCGAGAACCGCCTCCATGCGCTCCGGGTCGGTCACGAAGTAGGGCGAGATGTAGCCCTTGTCGAAGCGCATGCCCTCGGTGAGCTCCAGCTCCAGGCCGAAGGTGTTGCTCTCCTCGACGGTGATGACGCCTTCCTTGCCGACCTTGTCCATCGCCTCGGCGATCATCTCGCCGATCTGGGCGTCGCCGGCGGAGATGGAGGCCGTGGAGGCGATCTGCGCCTTCGTCTCCACGTCCTTGGCCAGCTTGGCCAGCTCCTCCGAGACGCGCTCGACGGCGGCCTCGATGCCCTTCTTCAGGGCCATCGGGTTGGCGCCGGCGGCGACGTTGCGCAGGCCCTCGCGGACCAGCGCCTGGGCGAGGACGGTGGCGGTGGTGGTGCCGTCACCCGCGACGTCGTCGGTCTTCTTGGCGACCTCCTTGACCAGCTCGGCGCCGATCTTCTCCCACGGGTCCTCGAGCTCGATCTCCTTGGCGATGGAGACACCGTCGTTGGTGATCGTGGGGGCGCCCCACTTCTTCTCCAGCACGACGTTGCGGCCCTTGGGGCCGAGGGTCACCTTCACGGCGTCGGCGAGCTGGTTCATACCGCGCTCGAGACCGCGCCGGGCGTCCTCGTCAAACGCGATCATCTTGGCTGCCATACGGCTAGACCTCCCAAACACAGGGTGGCGTGCACCGGATCGAGCCGACGCCCGCGACGGCATGTGGGTCCGCGGCTCCGTTCGGCGGACCCCATCGCCTCGATCCAGGGTTGGCACTCTCGCACAGAGAGTGCCAACGAACTGTTTAGCACTCTACCCTGCCGAGTGCAAGCCGCGGCGCGCTGAGCTGGGCTTCGCTCACAGCAAAGAGGTCAAACCGTACGATCCCCAAACTTCGCGGACGTATCCCCCAGAGTGGATGCGAGCCTCCCGGGGAGGCCGCGATCCCGGACACGCGAAAGCCCGGCCCCCCGGGTGAACCGGGCGACCGGGCCGACGCGCGGGAGGGTCCACACGGACTGCGGTGCCGCCGGACCCTCCGGTCATCTCCTCCGGCCGATCCGCCGGACGTCCGGGCTCAGACGGTCCTGACGGACTCCGCCTGCGGCCCCTTCTGCCCCTGGGTGATCTCGAACTCGACCCGCTGGCCCTGCTCGAGCGCCCGGTAGCCGTCCATCAGGATCGCGGAGTAATGGACGAACACATCCTTACCACCGTCTACCGCGATGAAGCCGTAGCCCTTGTCCGCGTTGAACCACTTGACGGTGCCCTGCGCCACTTCCGTCTCCTCTTACCGACCTTGAAGACCACGCCCATTCCACTCGCGAGGTCTTCGATCTCCGCGGCGAAGGACATCGCCCCATCGATCGTTCTCGACCATACCTGTGGGACACCGTAGGGCAACAGAGTCAATCCACTAATCATCCGTTTACCCGTGACTTTGGCACGAGAACAAGCTTTTGCTCGCACTGCAATTTAGTTCAACATTGCATTATTTCCTGATGTCACACATATGAACCCCCGCCACAAAACACGACACCCGCACGCGGCCGGAGCCGGTGCGGGTGTCGTGGCGGGCCCCGCGGGCGCCCGGAGGGGCACCCGCGGGGATCGGATCAGGCGGGCGGTCAGCCGCCGGCGACCGCCGGGATGATGGAGACCTGGACGCCGGACGGAGTGGCGGTGTCGAGGTTGTCCGCGAAACGGACGTCCTCTTCACCCACATAAACGTTGACAAAACGCCGGATCTTGCCCGTTTCGTCGAGGATCCGGGCACCGATGCCGGGGTAGTCCGCGTCGAGCTTCTCCAGGACCTCCCGGAGGGTCGCCCCTTCTCCGCTCACCTCGGCGGCACCATTGGTGTATGTCCGGAGAATCGTCGGAATTCGCACAGAAACGCTCATAATCCAGTACCTTTCGCGAGTTCTCAGGCGAGCGCGGCGCGGAATGCGTCGAGGGACGGCCGGATGACCGCGGTGGGCCGCGCCCGGTCCGCCACCGCGTCGAGGGTCTTCAGCCCCTCGCCGGTGTTCAGCACGACCGTCTCGCCGTCCGGGTCGAGCCGGCCCTCGGCGACCAGCTTGCGCAGCACGCCGACGGTGACGCCGCCCGCCGTCTCGGCGAAGACGCCCTCGGTCCGGGCCAGCAGCCGGATCGCGTCGACGATCTCGGCGTCCGTGACGTCCTCGACCGCGCCGCCGGTGCGCCGGGCGATGTCCAGCACGTACGGCCCGTCGGCCGGGTTGCCGATCGCCAGCGACTTGGCGATCGTGTCCGGCTTGACCGGGCGGATCACGTCGTGGCCCGCCTTGTAGGCGGCGGAGACCGGGGAGCAGCCCTCGGCCTGAGCCGCGAAGATCTTGTACGGCTTCTCCTCGACGAGCCCGAGGGCGATCAGTTCCCGGAAACCCTTGTCGATCTTCGTGAGCTGGGAGCCGGAGGCCACCGGCACGACGATCTGGTCGGGGAGCCGCCAGCCGAGCTGCTCGGCGATCTCGTAGGCGAGCGTCTTGGAGCCCTCGGCGTAGTAGGGGCGGAGGTTGACGTTGACGAAGCCCCACCGGTCGCCCAGCTCGTCGCCGATGAGCTCGGAGCAGAAGCGGTTCACGTCGTCGTAGGTGCCCTCGATGCCGACCAGGCGCCCGCCGTAGACCGAGGCCATGACGATCTTGGCCTCCTCCAGGTCGGCGGGGATGAAGACGCAGGCGTCCAGGCCGGCCCGGGCCGCGGCGGCGGTGACCGCGCCGGCGAGGTTGCCGGTGGAGGAGCAGGACAGGGTGTGGAAGCCGAAGTTGCGGGCCGCCTCGACCGCGATGGCCACCACCCGGTCCTTGAAGGAGTGCGTGGGGTTGCCGGAGTCGTCCTTCACGTGGAGGGCGCGGACGCCCAGTTCGCGGGCGAGGTTGTCGGCCTTGACCAGCTTGGTCCAGCCGGGCGCCATGTTGCGCTTGGCGGTGACGTCCGCCGGGACCGGCAGGAGCGAGCGGTAGCGCCAGATGTTGGCCGGTCCGGCGGCGATCTGCTCGCGGGTCACCCGGGGGAACTCGTAGGCGATCTCGAGAGGACCGAAACACTCGGCACAGGCGAAGCTGGGGCCGAGGTCGTAGCGGGCACCGCACTCGCGACAGGACAGGGCCACGGCGGGGCCGAAGTCGAGCGACGTGGTGGTGGTTTCAGCGGTTGCAAACGCCATGAAGCGAGGCCTTTCCCTCATCTTCGTCTGCGACCACCTTGATCGCAGACCGGAATTGGCACCTGTCCCGGCCGACCTCGTCAGATCACGAGTCTTGAACCGGGAGGGTTGCCGGGGCTTCGCAGGGCCGGTCCCTCCACCCCTCTGGATGAGCACGTATTCAGTTGTCGGACCTGCTGAGCAGGTTGAAAGCACTCTACCCCGGCGGCTCACCGCCCTGACCACCCGTCTCATTTCCCGAGACGGATCGTGTTAGCCGGTGGACGCCCTCCGCAGGGAGCACCCGCCCCCGGAGCACGGGGTCAGGAGCCGTAGGCCTCGCCCAGCGCGCCCTGGACGTACTTGCGCGCCTGGTGGATGCGGGACTTGGCGGTGCCGAGCGGGATGCCGAGCTGCTCGGCCACCTCGTTGTAGTCGAGCTGGCAGATGTCGCGCAGCACCAGCGCCTGGGCCAGCTCCGGCTTGGATGCCTCCAGCGCCTCCATCGCGTCGAGCAGGTCCAGCCGGGAGCCCGCGATCACGCTCACCCGGGCGACGTCCGGCTTCTGCAGCGGCAGCTCGTCGGAGCTCTGCTCGGCCGCGCGCCGCTTCAGCGAGCGGTAGGTGGTCCGCGCGCAGTTGGCCGTCACGATGTGCAGCCACGTGCTGAAGCGGGCCCGGCCCTCGAAGCGGCCGATGTTGCGGGCCACCGCCAGCAGCGTGTCCTGGCACGCCTCCTCGGCGTCCTGCCGGTAGGGCAGGATCCGGCCGCAGTGCCGCAGCACGTCGGGCTCGATCCGCCGCAGCAGCTCACCCAGCGCGCGGTGGTCCCCCCGGGCGGCCGCCCGGGCCAGCTCCTCGGTCGTCTCGTCCAGCGCCATCACGAGCCCCCATCAGCGATCACTGTCGCTGGACATCCTAGGGTCGGAGGCAATGTTTGGTTAACCTCGGAGGCAAGCGTGCCCCAGGACGGGCAGACCTCCCGGCGTCCGCAGTAGTCCTAGAAGCTGAGGGGCGTGTTTCCCGTAGGCGAGGAAAGCTCATGAACACGATCCTGGTGGCGTCCAATCGTGGCCCCGTCTCGTTCACCGTCTCGGAGGACGGCTCGCTGTCCATGCGTCGGGGCGGCGGCGGACTGGTGTCAGGTCTGTCGGAGGTGGCCAAGGAGCTGGACCTGCTCTGGGTCTGCGCCGCGCTCTCCGACGGCGACCGCGCCGCCGTACGGCAGGCGCCCGGCGGCCGCCTCGACCAGACGGGATACGACACCGGCGCGCTGCGCATGCTCGACATCCCCCCGGCGACCTTCCACCGCGCCTACAACGCGGTGGCCAACTCCACGCTCTGGTTCGTCCACCACCTGCTCTACGACACCGCCAACACCCCGCACTTCGACGCCCGCTTCCGCCGGGAGTGGGAGTCCTACCAGTCCTACAACGCCGCGTTCGCGGTGGCGCTGGCCGAGGAGGCCGCGCACGGCGCGCAGGTGCTGGTGCAGGACTACCACCTCAGCCTGACCCCGGCCATGCTCCGCGTCGAGCGTCCCGACCTGCGCATCGGGCACTTCTCGCACACCCCGTGGGCGCCGCCGGAGTACTTCGCCCTGCTCCCGGACGACGTCGCCGCCGAGCTGCTGGAGGGCGTCCTGGGCGCCGACCACGCGGGCTTCCTGACCGTGCGGTGGGCCGAGGCGTTCATGGACTGCTGCGAGACGGTGCTCGGCGCGCGGGTGGACCGCCAGGGCCACACCGTCTCCCACTGCGGCCGCACCACCCGGATCGGCGTGCACCCGCTGGGCGTGGACGGCGAGGCGCTCTGGGCCCGGGCGAGCGAGCCCGACGTCGAGTCGCACATGGCCGCCCTGCGCGACCAGGTCGGCGACCGCAGGCTGATCGTGCGGATCGACCGGACCGAGCTGTCGAAGAACATCGTCCGCGGGCTGACCGCCTACCGGGAGTTCCTGGCCGCCCATCCGGAGTGGCACGGCCGGGTCGTGCACCTGGCCTTCGCCTACCCGTCCCGGCACGACCTGCCGGAGTACCGGGAGTACACCGCGGCGGTGCAGCGCTGCGCCAAGGAGATCGAGGACGAGTACGCCACCGAGGACTGGGATCCGCTCATCCTCAACGTCAACGACGACTATCCGCGCTCCCTCGCCGCCTACCGGCTGGCCGACGTGCTGCTGGTCAACCCCATCCGCGACGGCATGAACCTGGTGGCCAAGGAGGGCCCGATCCTGGCCCCGCGCAGCGCGCTCGTGCTCTCCCGCGAGGCGGGCGCGGCCGCCGAGCTGGGCGTGGACGCCCTGCTGGTCAACCCCTACGACGTCTCGGCCACCGCCGAGGCCCTGCACCGGGGGCTGGTCATGCCGGAGGAGGAGCGGCACCGGCGGGGCGCACGGCTGGCCGCCGCGGCCGCCGCGCTCCCCCCGCACCTGTGGTTCGCCGAGCAGCTGGCCGCCCTCGGCTGGTCACCCGACCAGGTGAGATAGTTTCAGTGGACATCCCACCTTTTTTCGTCCACGCGGGGGAAGCACTTGGCCACGATCACACCCGTCCGGCTGACCCGTGATCGCGCCACCTGGCTCATCTACCTCCAGCTCGGAGCCTTCGCCACCTACCTGTACGGCCTCAGCGCGGCCCTGCCGCTGCTCCGCCTCGACCTGGGGATCTCGCAGGCGGTCGCCGGGCTGCACGGCACCGCGATGGCGGCCGGCGCCGTCCTCACCGGCCTCGCGCTGCCCTGGCTGACCCGCAGGGTGGGCCGCCGGGCCGTCACCTGGACCGGTCTGGCGGGCATGAACGCCGGTGTGCTGCTGGTGATGGCCGGCAGCGCCCTGGCCGCCCTCCCTGTCACGCTGCTCGGCTACGCCGTCGCCAGCGGGATGGCCTCGATCACCCTCTACTCGGGCATGGCCGCGCTCAGCGACCACCACGGCCCGGCGGGTCCCGCGGCGATCAGCGAGGCCAACGCGCTCTGCGTGGCCGTCGGCGTCGCGGTGCCGTTCGCGGTCAGCGTCGCCGCGCAGAGCGCGCTCGGCTGGCGGACGGCGCTGCTGCTCACCCCGGCCGTGACCGTCGTGCTCGCGCTGACCATGGGGCGCGTCTGGATCCCCGAGGACGGCCGGTCCCCCGGCGGCGCGGCCGGTGCGGACGGCACGGCCCCGGCGGAGGGCGGCCGGTTCGGCGGGCGGTTCTACCTGGCCGGCGGGGTGCTGTTCTGCTGCGTCGCGCTGGAGTTCTGCTTCAACCTGTGGGCGGCGAAGCTGGTCTCCGACCAGACGGGGCTCTCGGCCGAGGTGGCGGCGACCGCGCTGACCGCGTTCACCGCCGGCATGGCGGCCGGGCGGTGGGGCGGGGCCCGGCTGGCCCTGCGCGTGCGGCCCGGCGCCCTGCTCGTGGCCGCGCTCGCGGTCACCGGCGCGGGCTGGGCGCTGCTGTGGGCGAGCGGGAACCCCGTCGTGTCCTATCTGGGCCTGCTGGTGTCCGGGCTGGGGGTCGCGCTGCACTTCCCGCTGGCGCTCTCCCGCGTGCTGGCCGCCTCCGGCGGCCGTCCGGACCGGGCCTCGGCGACGGCCTCGGTCTTCTCCGGCGTCGCCATCGGCGCCGGGCCGTTCCTGCTGGGCGCGCTGGCCGACGGGTTCGGCACCCGGCAGGCGTTCCTCCTGGTGCCCACCCTGATCGGCCTGGCCGTCGGCGGGGTCCTGGCGGCCGCCCCGCGGAGCGGCGTCCGGACCGGCGCCGCCGCGGGCGGGCGGCGGGACCCCGAGACGGCGGACGGGACCGCCGACGGGCGGTGAGGACCGGGCGGGCGCCGCGGAGTCCGCGGCCCGCCCGCCCCTGACCGTCAGCGCCAGGCGGCGTTCCTCAGCGCCTTCGCCAGCCCCGGGGTGTTCCACACGTCCACCACCAGGATCTTCGAGGAGGGCAGGTACCACTCCCGCTGGGTGAAGCTCCTGGTCTTCCTCCCGGACGGCGTCACGCAGGTGTTGCCCCAGGCGGAGTACTTCGCCCGGTGCCCGCGCCCGACCTGGCGCAGCCCCGCCGAGACGCGCCGGTCGGCGGCGTTCCACTGCTCCTCGGCGTCGAAGGGGCACTGGATCACGCCGCTGAACGGGTGGAACTGGCTCTCGCCCGTGTAGGTGACGTAGCCGCCCCCGACCGGGACCTTGGTGATCGCCTTCCCGCCGAACACCCAGAACCCCTCGCAGCCCGGCAGGAAGGGCTCCGGATATCCGCACGCGCCGGTCACCACCACGGCGTAGTCCTTCTGCCGGTGCACCTTCCAGCCCGAGGGGATCTTCAGGGTCATGCCCCGGAAGGTGAAGGTCCGGGTTGCGGAGGTCCCCGAGGGTCCGGCCGCCTGCGTCCCCGCGGCGGCCGGGGCCGCTGCGGGGGCCGCGAGTACGGCGGCTGCGGCCGCCAGCGCGGCGAGGACGGAAGATCTCTTTCTCATGCCGGAGAAGCTAGTGATCTCCGCTTGGCGATCGCTTGCGGACCGGTTGCGGCCCGGCCCCGTACCGGCCCCCGGTCACCTCCAGGCGGCGTTCCTCAGCGCCTTCGCCAGCCCCGGGGTGTTCCACACGTCCACCACCAGGATCTTCGAGGAGGGCAGGTACCACTCCCGCTGGTCGAAGACGGCCGTCTGCCGGGCGCCGCTCCGCGTCACGCACCGGCCGAACCAGGAGACGTACTTCGCCTTGTGCCCGCGCCCGACCTGGCGCACGCCGGCCGCCGTGGGCTTGCCGACGACCTGGTCGGTCCTGGCGCTGAAGGGGCAGGGCTGCACGTCGCCGGCCGGATAGAACGGCTGCTCCCCCGTGTAGCGGGAGCCCTCGTCGCCGTACTTGATCGCCTCGGGACCGAGGATCCAGAAGCCCTTGCAGTTCGGGGCGAAGTAGGCGGGCCGGTCGCAACGGCCGGTCTGCACCAGCATCCAGTCACCCTGGCGGTGCACCTGCCAGCCGGCCGGGACACGGAGCCTCATCCCGCGGAAGGAGACGGTCTTGGAGCCCGAGGACGGCGTCCCCGCGGCCTCCGCGGCCCCCGACGGTCCCGAGGCGGCCGAGGCGGCGGCCGGAGCGGCGAGCACGGCGGCCCCGGTCAGCGCGGCGAGGACGAAAGATCTCTTTCTCATGCCGGGGAGGCTAACGGCCGCCGCTTGCCGCCCACTTGACACCGGGTTGGACGGCGGCCGCACCGGCGCGGGAGCGCGGGTCAGCGCGAGGCGATGGCGTCGCCGATCGAGCCGAGCAGCTCGACCACCCCGGCGGGCCCGTCCACCACGATGTCGGCCTCGACGCTGAGCTCCGCCGACCCGCTGAACACCGTCACCCCCGGCAGCCCGCAGGTGCGGACGGCCTCGAAGGCCGCGATGTCGCCCAGGTCGTCCCCGGCGAACAGCACCGAGCGCGCCGCCCGCTCGGTGAGGAAGTCCTTCAGCGCCACGCCCTTGTCCGTGCCCGGCGGCCGCAGCTCCAGCACGAGCTTGCCCGGCTCGACCGCCAGGCCGGTCTCGGCGGCCAGCTCCGCGATGAGGCCGGCCAGCTCGTTCAGCGCGGCCTGCGGCGAGGCGGCCTGCCGGGTGTGCACGGCCACCGCCCGCCCCTTGTCCTCGATCCGGACCCCGGCGATCCCGGCGACCAGCGTGGGCAGCTCGGCCCGGACGGTGACCAGGCCGGGGTGGGGCGGCGGGGTGGACAGCTCGCCAGCCTCCCAGCGTTCGAGGCCGTAGTGGCCGAGCACGACCAGCCCCGGCACCTCGGCCAGCGAGCCGTACTCGACGGCCGTGGCGGCGGGGCGGCCGGTGATGACGACCAGGGAACCGACCAGTTCCCCGAGCCGGGCCAGCGCCTTCGGGCCGTCGGGGTGGATCCTGGCCGCCTCGGGGTCGGGCACGATCGGCGCGAGCGTGCCGTCGAAGTCGCATCCGATCACCGCCCCCGCGGGATCGGCCAGGATCGCTTCCAGTCCTTCGGTCGTCTTCACTTTCTCGGCCCGTCCTGTCGAAAACCCCGCCCCCGGCTCGTCTTCCGGGGGCACCTCGCCGCGGTGGGATCCGCGCGGTCCTCCGCTGGCCGTACCCCCGGATCAGGGACGCAAGCCCAGCCGCCGCGCGGCGCGGTCGCGCCTGCGGCCGTCGCGGAGCCGGCGCAGGCGCTTGACCAGCATCGGGTCGTGGGCGAGTGCCTCCGGCCGCTCGATCAGCTCGCTGAGCAGCTGGTAGTAGCGGGTGGCGGACAGGTCGAAGGTCTCGCGGATGGCCTGCTCCTTGGCGCCCGCGTAACGCCACCACTGGCGTTCGAAGGCGAGCAGCTCCTTCTCCCTGTCGGTGAGGGCCCGCGCGACCGGTTTCCGGGCAGCACTGTCACCGGGGATCGGCGCAGTGTCCATCGGTTGCCTCCCGGGTGGAGACCCCGGCCGGGACCGGGGAGGAAACGCGGCGCGTGCCGCGCGGCCTGTTGACATCGGCGTGCGGTTATCCAATGTAGCCCGGCCGTCTCCCCGCCAGCGAGCGAATCGTACATACGGTATACGGGTGTGCTGGACGGTATTGATGTGACTAAAAGCAATAACCGTCCGTACTGTCTTGTATACCCAAAGCGCCGGATTGAGCGGACGGCCCCGTGTCAGAATCCCCCTGGCATCTCCCCTCCTCCCCCCTGACGAGGTCGCCGTGTCCTGTCCCCGCGTGCTCGGCGCCGCCCTGGCCCTGGCCGCCCTGACCGCCTCCGCCTGCCCCTCCGCCTGGTCCTCCGCGGCCTTCCCCGGCGGAGCACCCGCGCATGCGGCACGGCCGGACGCGCGGGCGGAGACGCGGCCGGACCGGCAGTGGGCGCTCGACGCGGTGGACGCACCCCGCGCCTGGCGGACCACCCGGGGCGAGGGGGTGACCGTCGCGGTGCTGGACACCGGCGTCGACGCCGGCCATCCCGACCTGGCCGGCGCGGTGGTCGAGGGCCCCGACCTGACGGGCACGGGCAGGAAGGAGCCCTTCTGGGGACGGCACGGCACCGCCATGGCCAGCGTCATCGCCGGACGCGGACGCGGCGGGGGCGGCTCCCGGGGCGTGACGGGCGTCGCCCCCGCCGCGACGATCCTGTCGGTCCGGGTCGCGCTGGAGAACGACGACCCCCGGCGCGGCCGCGCCCGCGAGCGGCGCGGTGACGCCCTGGCCCGGGGCATCCGCTACGCCGTGGACCACGGCGCCCACGTGATCAGCATGTCCCTGGGCGGGAGCGGCGGGTCCTGGCAGGGCTCCCGCGCCGAGGAGAGCGCGGTGCGGTACGCGCTCGACCGCGGCGCGGTGCTGGTCGCCTCCTCCGGCAACGACGGCGCGGGCCCGAACCGGAAGAACTTCCCCGCCGCCTACCCGGGGGTGATCGCGGTCGGCGCGGTCGACGAGGACCTGCGCGTGCCCGCCTTCTCCAACCGGCAGGACTACCTGTCGGTGGTCGCCCCGGGACGCAGGATCCTCACCGCCGGCGCGAAGGGCTCCTACGTGGTCGGGGACGGCACGAGCGCCGCCGCCGCGCTGGTCGCGGGGGTGGCCGCGCTGATCAGGTCCGAGTTCCCCGGGCTGGGCCCCGCGCAGGTCCGCCGGGCCATCGAGCGCGGCGCCGTCCGCGCCCCTGACCACGTCTCCGACCGCACCCCCGGCCATGCCTCCGACCCCGGCTCCGACCGCACCCCCGGGCGCGGGCACGACCCCGCCTACGGCCACGGCGTGGTCAACGCCGCCCGCGCACTGGAGCAGGCCGCGGGCATGCGCCGCCGGCCGCTGCGGGCCACCGCACCGCGGTGGTCCCCGCCCGGCGGGATCCTCGGGGAGGGGTCCCGGCGGGCCGTCTGCGCCCTGCTGGTCCTGGCCGTGCTGGTCATGGCGGCCCACCGGCTGCTGAGGAGCCGGCCGGGCGGCCGGGGCCTCCCCGGCTCCCCCGGTGGCCGGTAGGACCCGCCCTCCGCGCGGGCCCGGCGGAGCCCCCGAACTCCAGCGGACACTCCCCCGACGGTCAAGATCCGGGCCGGTTCCGCCGCCGAGCATGGTCGTTCGGTCACGGCTCGGCCATCATCGCCATCGCCCTTCGACGTTCCCCCCCTGCCGCGACGGCCCGCTCCCCATACTGCTAAGCGCCAGTTCGGCGTCACACCGGCCCGGCGCGACCTCATCTCACGCGCCCGGCCCAGAATTCTTCGGGGGAAGAACAACCATGATCCGTCGTATCCTCGCGGCCACCGCCATCGTCGGCGTCGCCGTCACCGGCACCGCGACCCTCGCCTCGGCGAGCGTCTTCGACAGCCCCAACCCGCTCGAGCGCATCCTCGGCGAGAGCGGCCCGCTCGGCCGGCTCCTGGGCGGCGCCGACGGCCCGCTCAGCGGTCTCCTCGGCGACGCCGGCGGCCAGAGCGACCGGTTCCCCGGCCAGGAGGGCCCGCACGGCCCGCAGGGGCCGCAGGGTCCGTACGGCCCGCACGAGCAGTACCCGGGTGAGGGCCCGCACGGCCCGCACGGCCAGTACCCGGGTGAGGGCCCGCACGGCCAGTTCTCCGACGGCGGCCCGCACGAGGAGTACCCCGGCGGCGAGGGCTACGAGCAGTTCCCCGGCCGCTTCCCCGGCGGCGACCGGTAGGCCCCGCCCGGACGGCCTCGCACCCCGGCGGTGAAGAACATCTCCGCGCCCGCCGCCGGGGGCGGCCCCCGTCGCCCCGGGCTCAGCGGCGCCGGGGAACGGGGTGGATCTCCGGGTAGTGGCAGGCGCTCTCGTGCGAGGAGCCCGGCCGTACCCGCAGTTCCGGCTCCCGCTGGGCGCAGGCCTCCGCGGCCTTCCAGCACCGCGTGCGGAACCGGCAGCCCGACGGCGGGTCCGCGGGGGAGGGCGGGTCGCCCTGCAGGATGATCCGCCTGCGCCGCTCGCGCCCGTCCGGGTCGGGGACGGGGACCGCCGACAGCAGCGCCTGCGTGTAGGGGTGCTCGGGGCGGTCGTAGATGTCGGAGTCCCGGCCCAGCTCGACCATCGTGCCCAGGTACATCACCCCGACCCGGTCGGAGATGTGCCGGACCACCGACAGGTCGTGGGCGATGAAGACGTACGACAGCCCGAACTCGCGCTGCAGCCGGGCCAGCAGGTTGACGACCTGGGCCTGGATCGACACGTCCAGCGCCGAGACCGGCTCGTCGCAGATGATGATCTCGGGCCGCAGCGCCAGGCCGCGCGCGATGCCGATGCGCTGGCGCTGGCCGCCCGAGAACTGGTGCGGGTAGCGGTTGACGTGGTCGGGGTCGAGCCCCACGATCTCCAGCAGCTCCTGCACCCTGCGCCGGCGGTGCTGCCGGGGCAGCACGTCCGGGTGGATCTCGTACGGCTCCCCGACGATGTCCCCCACGGTCATCCTCGGGTTCAGCGACGTGTACGGGTCCTGCATCACCATCTGGACGTTGCGGCGGAGCTCCTTGAGCTCGGCGCCCCTGGCCGCGGCGATGTCCCGGCCGCCGATCCGCACCGAGCCCGAGGTCGGCCGCTCCAGCCCCATCAGCAGCCGGGCCAGGGTGGACTTGCCGCAGCCCGACTCGCCCACGATGCCGAGCGTCTCCCCGCGGCGCAGGTCGAAGGAGACGCCGTCCACGGCCCTGATCGAGCCCACCTGCTTCCTGAAGAGGGCGCCCTGCGTCAGCGGGAAGTGCTTGACCAGGTCGCGTACCTGCAGAACCGGGTCACCCGTGGCTGCCATCGAGGACCTCCCTCCAGTAGTGGCAGGCGCTGCCGCGCGTCGGCCCGATCCGGTGCAGCGGCGGGACCTCGGTGGCGCAGTCCCCCTGCCGGTAGGGGCAGCGGGGCGCGAAGGCGCACCCCCGCGGCATGTCCAGCGGGTTCGGCGGCGTCCCGGCGATCGCGTGCAGTTCCCGGCCCTTGCGGTCGATCCGCGGGATCGACTCCAGCAGGCCCCGGGTGTACGGGTGCGCCGGGGCCCGGTAGACGTCGTGCACGAGGGCGTGCTCGACGATGCGCCCGCCGTACATCACGGCGATCCGGTCGGCGACGCCGGCCACCACGCCGAGGTCGTGGGTGATCAGGATCATCCCCATGCCGCTCTCGCGCTGGATCTCCGCGAGCAGCTCCATGATCTGCGCCTGCACGGTCACGTCGAGCGCGGTGGTCGGCTCGTCGGCGATCAGCACCTCCGGGTCGAGCGCGATCGCCATCGCGATCATGATGCGCTGCCGCATGCCGCCGGAGAACTCGTGCGGGTAGTCGTGGAGCCGCCGCCGGGCGCCGGGGATGCGGACCCGGTCCATCAGCTCGACCGTCCGGCGCTCGGCCTCCTTCCTGGAGGCGCCCTGGTGCACCCGGAACATCTCGCCGATCTGCCACCCGACGGTGAAGACCGGGTTCAGCGCGGAGAGCGCGTCCTGGAAGACCATCGCGATCCGGCGGCCCCGGATCTGCGTGCGGGCGTCCTCGTTCAGCCTGAGCAGGTCCGTGCCGCGGAAGCGGATCCGGCCCCGGGTGATCCGGGTCTGAGGCCCGTCCAGGATGCCCATGATCGCCTGCGCGGTCACCGACTTCCCCGAACCGGACTCGCCGAGCACGGCCAGCGTCTCCCCGGCCTCCAGGGAGTAGCCGACCCCGTTGACCGCCCTCACGACGCCCCGCCGGGTGGTGAACTCCACGTGCAGGTCCTCGACGGCCAGCAGCGGCTCGCTCTGCGCGCCGCCCCAGGGCGGCAGCACCGGCGGCGTTCCTCCTGTGATCCCGTTCACGCTCCCCCTACCGCAGCTTCGGGTCGAGGGCGTCGCGCACCGCGTCGCCCAGCATGATGAAGGCCAGCACGGTGACGCTCAGGAACCCCGCGGGGAACAGCAGCGGCCACGGGGCCTCGTGGAATCGCGCCCGGGCGTCGGCGATCATCATCCCCCAGGAGATCTCCGGCGACTGGATGCCGAGACCGAGGAACGACAGGCCCGCCTCGGCGGCGATGAACACGCCGAGGTTGATCGTGGCGACCACGATCAGCGGGGCGATCGAGTTCGGCAGGATGTGCCGGAACATGAGCCGCCCGGGGGAGGCGCCGAGCCCCCGGGCCGCGACCACGTAGTCCTGGTTGCGCGCCGTGATCACCGCGGCCCGCATGACGCGGAACGTCATCGGCCACGACAGCACGGCCAGCGCGAGCATGACCGTCCACACCGTGCCGGTCCGGAAGATCGACAGGATCAGCAGCGCGCCGAGGACCGACGGGACGGCGAAGAAGACCTCGGCCACCCGGGAGAGCAGCGCGTCCGGCCACCCGCCGCGGAAGCCGGCCAGCAGGCCGAGCAGGCCGCCGGCGAGCGCCGTGGCGACCGCGCTGCTCAGGCCGACCAGCAGCGAGTTGCGGGCGCCGTGCACGACGCGGGCGTAGGTGTCGCAGCCCTGGTTGTCGGTGCCGAACCAGTGGGCGGCGCTCGGTCCCTGCCGGGCGTCGCCGAGCACGCAGCCCGCGGCGTCGTACGGGTCCACGGAGGTGAACAGCCCCGGCACCGCGGCCGCCAGGAGGATCACCCCGATCAGGACGGCCGAGACGGCGAACAGGGGCCTGCGCCGCAGGTCGTGCCAGGCGTCGTGCCAGAGGCCTGCGGGCCTGGCCGCCCTCGGGTTCCGGCCGCGCCTGGCGTGCCGGGCGCGGCGGGCCTTCGGCGGGGCGACGCTGCTACGCATAGCGGATCCTCGGGTCGAGCACGGCGTAGAGCAGGTCGACGACCAGGTTGGCCAGGATGTAGACCAGCACCAGGAGCGTCACGATGCCCACGACGACGGGTTGCTGCCGCTCGTAGATCGAGCGGAACAGCTCCTGCCCGAGGCCGGGCAGGTTGAAGATGGTCTCGGTGATGACCGCGCTGCCCATCAGCGTGCCGAGGTCGGCGCCGAGATAGGTGACCACCGGGATGAGCGCGTTGCGCAGCGCGTGCCGCCCGACGATGCGGCGCCGGGGCAGTCCCTTGGCCACCGCGGTGCGGATGTAGTCGGCGCGCAGCGTCTCCGCCAGGGTGGTCCTGGTCAGCCGGGTGAGATACGCGATCGAGGTCCCGGCGAGCACGAAGCCGGGCAGCAGGTAGCTCCGCCACCCGTCGTAGGCGCCCGAGATGGGGAAGAAGTCGATCCCGGTGCTCCGCTTGAGCTCGACGCCGAGCAGGAGCTGGAGCACGAAGCCGGTGACCAGCGTCGGGACGGAGATCAGCAGGAGGGTGGCGGCGAGCACCATCGTGTCCTGCGCCCGGCCGCGGCGCAGCGCCGCGTAGAAGCCGAGCCCGACGCCGATGACGGTCTCCAGGACCAGCGCGGTGAGCGCGAGGTTGAGCGAGACCTGGAACTTGCCCGCGATGATCCCCGAGACGGGGACGTTCGAGAACGTCCTGCCGAAGTCGCCCTGGAAGATCCCGGAGACGTAGTACCAGTACTGGACGAGGAAGGGGTCGTCCAGGTGGTACTGCTCGGTGAGGGCGGCGGCGATGTGGGGCGGCGTGCGCTTCCCGCCCGACATCCACTCGAACGGGTTGCCCGGCAGCTTGAAGACGATGAAGAAGATGAGCAGTGTGGCGCCCAGCAGCACGGGGACGGCCTGGAGCAGGCGCCGGATGACGTAGCGGCCCATCGGACGCGGTCTAGGCGGCCGCCGGGGTCGACCGGCGGGGGAGTCGCTTCACTGGGGTGCCTTTCGCGTGTGGAGGCCCTCCGGGGTGCGGAGGGCGGCGGGCCGCCCCGCCGGGGGCCCCGTCCGGGGCCCGCCCGCGGCGGACTAGAGCGCCGAGGCCTTCTCGACCGAGGTCCACTCGATCAGGTTGAGCAGGTTGATCTTCACGCCCCGGACGTGCTCGGAGAACGCCGCGTTCATCCGGTAGAAGAAGACCGGGATGAGCGGCAGGTCACGCAGGAGCAGGTCGTCGGCCTGCTGGTAGTACCGCAGGCCCTCCTCCGGGGTGGCGGCGCTGTCGCCCTTGGCCAGCAGCGTGTCGAACTCGGGGTTGGAGTAGCCGGCGAAGTTCGAGCCGGTCTTGATCGCGCCGGTGGAGAACATCGGCGTCAGGTAGTTCTCCGCGGACGGGTAGTCGATGCTCCAGCCCATCCGGAACATGCCGGTGTACTTCTTGGCCTGCAGCTCGTCGAGGATCAGGCCGAGGGACTCGAACGGCCTGACCTCGACCTCGATCCCCAGGTTGGAGCGGAGGTTGTTGGCGACCGCCTCGATCCACTCCTTGTGGCCGTTGTCCATGTTCGAGGCGATCTCCAGCCGCTTGGGGCCGTTCGCCTCGTCGTAGATCTTCTTGGCCTGGGCCGGGTCGTAGACGCAGGCCGTGCAGGCGCCGGCGCGGTAGCCCTCCAGCAGCGGGTTGATGAAGTCGTCGGCCGGGGCGCGCGTGCCGGAGAAGACCGTCTGCGTGATGGTCTTGCGGTCGATCGCCATGGAGATGGCCCGGCGGATCTGCGGGTTCTCGTAGGCCTTGTTGGCGATCAGCGGGAAGCCGATGTAGCCGACGCTGGCGTCGGCCTGGTCGATGTAGCGCTCGCCCAGCTCCTCGGCGGTGGAGATCGCCGAGGGCGGGAGCTGCTCCAGGATGTCCAGGCTGCCGGCCTGCAGGTCGTTCCAGGCCGTCTCGGCGCTGCTGTAGATCCTGAACTGCAGCTTCTCGAACTTCGGCTTCTCGCCGGGGAAGTCCTCGTAGCGCGTCAGGTCGATGGTCTGGTCGGTGCCCTTGTCGAACGGCTCGTCGATCTTGAAGTAGCCCTGGCCGATCGGCTTCTTGCCGTACTCCTCGGTGATCTTCCCGTCCGGGCCGAAGGCGGCCTCCGGCAGCGGGTAGAAGGTGGTGTACCCGAGCAGGTTCTTGAACTGCGAGAACGGCTGCTTGAGGGTGATCCGGAGGGTCGTCTTGTTGACGACCTTCAGCCCCTTCAGCTCCGTGGCGGTGGGGGTCTTGCCCTCGCCCGGGTTCAGGTCCTCGTAGCCCGCGATGCGGGAGAAGAAGTGGTTGCCGCCCTGGGCGTTCTCCTGGTTGGCCGCGTAGTTCCAGGCGTCCGCGTAGTTCTGCGCGACCAGCGGCTCGCCGTTGTGCCAGGTGAACCCGGACTTGATCTTGATCGTCCAGACCTTGTTGTCGGTCGACGTGATCGAGTCGGCGACGAAGTCGACGACCTGCTTCTCCTCGTTGAACTTCACCAGGGGGGCGAAGATCGCGGCCATGACCTCCGCGCCTTCGACCTCGGTGGTGTCACCGGGATAGAACAGCTTCTGCGGTTCGCCGATCTTCACGCGCACGGCATCACCGGTCGCGGCCGGCCCGCCGTCGGAGGTCCCGCCGCCGCAGGCGGCGAGCCCCATCGCCAACAACACCGTAGCGGCGACGATCTTCGCGCCCTTGGTGACACGCATTTGTGGTAAATCCTCCCTTTACAGGTGGGCGTCGATACTGAGCTCCGACGTCCGAGACCGCCCGGCGGAGGATGCGTGTCCCCCGGTCCCCGCCGACTCGGCAACGCACAGACGCCACACCAGTCGGACGCGACTATCCCGTATCAGCCCATACCGGGTCATCTCCACGGCATTGCAGTTCGGTCACACGCGAGCCGATCCGGCGTCACACGGCGACCGAGCCGCATGACATAGACTCCCACATGCAGACGAATCAGACATTAATGCATATGTGGTACAGGGATGGCCAGGCCAACGTACCCGCGTGGCCGGGCTGCTCGCGCCGTCACCCGCGCGCGACTTCTCCCTGGGCTACCGTTGACCAGGACGCAGGGACCTGAGCCCCGGGAGAATCCACCCAATCCACATGGAACCTCCCGACCGGAGCCTCCGTCCAATGTGCGGCGGGCCACCCGCCGCAGGCATGTCATCCACCCGCATCCAATAGAGTCCTTGCCATGAGCCAGCCGGAATCCGCCATCGCGGACGCCCAGGCGGGCGGCCCTAGTGACGGCACCCCCGCCAAGGGGCAGGAGCCGCTGGCCAAGCTCGCCGCGCGTTACGGACTTCGGCGTGCCATCGCACGCCCCAGTCTCCCCGTCTACCTGCGCCAACTGTGGGAACGACGGCATTTCGTCATGACGTACGCGACCTCGCGCAACGTCTCGAAATACAGCAACTCCGCCCTCGGCCAGCTCTGGCAGGTCCTCACCCCGCTGCTCAACGCGGGCATCTACTGGGTGATGTTCGGCCTGATCCTCGGCGCGAGCAAGGACATCGACAACTACCCGGCGTTCCTCATCACCGGGATGTTCGTCTTCACCTACACCCAGCGCGCGGTGAGCGGCGGCGCCAAGTCGATCTCCGGCAACCTGTCGCTGATCCGCGCCCTGCACTTCCCGCGCGCGGCGCTCCCGCTGGCCTACACGATCCAGGAGTTCCAGCAGCTGCTGATCTCCATGGGCGTGCTGCTCGTGCTGATGCCCGTCACCGGGGAGTTCCCGACGTGGCTCTGGCTGCTCGTCCCGGTCGCCCTGCTGCTGCAGACCATGTTCAACGTCGGCGCCAGCCTCGTGCTGGCCCGCGTCGGCGCCACCGCCCGCGACCTGAACCAGCTGCTGCCGTTCATCATGCGCACCTGGCTCTACACCTCCGGCGTGTTCTTCGCCATCGAGCAGCGCGTGCTCAGCGCCGGGCTGCCGGAGTGGGTGGCGAACATCATGTACCTCAACCCCGCCGCCGCCTACATCGAGCTCATGCGCGACCTGCTCATGACCTCCTACGACGGCCCGTCCGCAGGACCGACGCACATATGGATCGTCTGCGTATTCTGGGCCCTGTTCGCCCTGTTCGGCGGCTTCTGGTACTTCTGGCGAGCCGAGGAGAAGTACGGCCGTGGCTGAGTTGACCGAGGAGCTGTCCGGAGTGAAGGCCGAGGAGCCCAGCGCCCCCCACAAGGACGTCAGGGTGCATCCCGATCCCGAACCGCAGGGCGGCACCGCCGAGCGCGTCCCCACCGTCGTCGTCGACGACCTGCACGTCATCTACCGGGTGTACGGCGCCGCCACCGAGGCGGAGAAGGGCAACGCCGCCAACGCGCTGCTCCGGCTGCTCAAGCGCCAGGGCCGCCCCCAGATGAAGGAGGTGCACGCCGTCCGCGGCGTCTCCTTCGTCGCCTACCACGGCGACGCGATCGGCATCGTCGGCCGCAACGGCTCCGGCAAGTCCACCCTGCTGCGCGCCATCGCGGGCCTGCTCCCCCCGCACTCGGGCGCGGTCTACACCGACGGCCAGCCGTCCCTGCTCGGCGTCAACGCCGCCCTGATGCGCGAGCTCACCGGGGAGCGCAACATCGTGCTCGGCTGCTACGCGATGGGCCTCAACCCCCAGCAGGTCAAGGAGAAGTACGACGACATCGTCGACTTCTCCGGCATCGGGGAGTTCGTGCAGTTCCCCATGTCGACCTACTCCTCCGGCATGGGCGCCCGGCTCCGCTTCGCCATCGCCTCCGCCAAGGCCCACGACGTGCTGCTCATCGACGAGGCCCTGGCCACCGGCGACCGCGAGTTCAAGCGCAAGAGCCAGCAGCGCATCAAGAAGATGCGTGAGGAGGCCGGCACGGTCTTCCTCGTGGCGCACAACCTGGATGTGATCGAGGAGACCTGCAACCGGGTCATCTGGCTGCACAAGGGCAAGATCAAGATGGACGGCGACCCGAAGACGGTCCTCGCCGCCTACAACAAGGCCTGACTGCCGGGCGCGATCCGGGCAAGATGAGGAGCGTCCGAAACGACGCTTCCCATCGGAGGTGAACGGTGTCCCAGCGGCCGCCGATCCCGTACGACTTCCTGCCCCCCGTCCCCGCACTGACCGTCGCCAGCGACGACGTGCGCGACGGAGAGACGATGTCCGACGCCCACGTCTTCGACGACTGGGGCATGTCCGGGCAGAACATCTCGCCGCACCTGCGCTGGTCGGGCGCCCCGGAGGGCACCCGGAGCTACGCGGTGACCTGCTTCGACCCCGACGCCCCCACCGGCAGCGGGTTCTGGCACTGGCTGCTGTACGACATCCCGGCCGACGTCACGGAGCTGCCCAGGGGTGCGGGCACCGCCGACACCCGCTTCGGCACGCACGGCCGCAACGACTACAGCCGCAAGGAGTACGGCGGCGCCGCCCCTCCGCCCGGCTGGCCGCACCGCTACCTGTTCGCCGTGCACGCCCTGAGCGTGGAGAAGCTGGGCGTGGACGCCGACGCCCCGCCCGCGGTGATCGGCTTCAACATCACCGCCGGCACCCTGGCCCGCGGCTACATCGCGCCCGTGTACGAGGTGCGCTGAGCCGCGGCGGCGTGTCCGGGGGCGATCGACTGACATTGGGACTGGTGTTCGGTTATGATTCGAACGCTGTTTCGATCAGGGCTTTTGACCTAGGAAGCCGTCATGGAGTGGGGGCGCGCGATGCGAGAGCTGTCGACCGCGATCGACCACCTGGCCGCAGAGGACCCCTCCGAGGTCCCCCCGCTCCAGCTCACCGAGCAGCTCATCGAGTTGCACTGGCAGATGGCCAGACTCCAGGCCCAGATCGCCCGCCGTACGTCCGTGCGGATCCCGGACGACCGGGATCCGGCCCGGCCGTACGGCCCGGACCCGTCCGGGGCCTGAGAGCACGTGGAGACAGAGAGACCGGCCGGTGCGCACCGGCCGGTCTCTTGTCGTCGTCGCGCCCGCGGCTACCGGGTCAGGTCGTCCGTGACGCCGCGGACGGCGCCCGTCACCGACCGGAGCGTGCCCGCGGCGGCCTCGCCGCTGTGCGCGCTCCCGCTGTCCAGCAGCGGTGAGAGCTCGTCGATGGAGGCGGAGCGGGTGACCGGCTCCACCGCGCCGACCAGCGACCCCGCCTCGGACGGCGCCAGGTTCCCGACGAGCGGGGCGAGCGTGCCCGCCCGCTCGGCGCCCTGCGGGACCGCCTGGTTCAGCCCGTCCACGAGCCCCTCGACCCGGGGCCGCTGGTAGGTGAAGCCCTCGGCGCCCTCCACGGTCCCCTGGACGTTCTCCACCGCACGCGCCCCGGAGTGCGTCAGGCCGTTGGTGGCGCCGATGATGTGCCCCGCGCTGTCGGTGGCCCCGGCCAGCGGGTCCGCCCCGCCGGTGAGGTTCTGCACCGGTCCGCTGCCGGTGAGGCCCCGCAGCGGCGCCCCGCCGGTGACGTCCCGCAGCGACGCGCCGCCGGTCAGGTCGCGGATCGGCCCGCCGGAGGTGAGGTGCTCGGCGGAGATGCCCAGCAGCCGCTCGATGGTGCCCGACGCCTTCCCCATCACCCCGGGGGCGGCGGGGGCTCCCTGGCCGCCCGTCAGCCCGTCCAGCGCCGCCCTGCCGTTGGTGAGGCCGCCGGCGAGCCCGCGGACCGCCATGGAAACGGTCTCGACCGGGTTCTGACCCCCGAGGGAGGGGATCTCCCGCGCCTGCGCGGGCGTGCAGATCGCCGCCGCCAGACCGAACGCCGCAACGGCCACGGCCGTCTTGATGCCTCGCTTCATGATTGCCTTCCCAGCTCGTGATCAGCCCGATTCCTCCGGACGATTCAGAGAATCCGGGCTCCAGGGCTCCGTTTTTCGCCGGTGGCGCGATTGCGAACACTGCAGGGGGTGCACCGACCGGAAGCTGTCCTGGAGTTTGTATCACCGCCCAGATCGGCTTCTCGGCCGGTTTACGATGACCAGAGCACCTGTTGGCGCAAGGGCGAGGGCCCCTTTCCACCCGTACGGGAGGACCGCACGGCCCGTCCCGCACGAGACGAAAACGGAAATGTCGCAATGAATGAGGGCTCATTCATGGGTCATGCGCCGGGAATATCCGCAGCACCGGAGAACGGTCCGCCGAACCGCGGGCGGACCGCCGGACAAGGAGCGGGAAAAGAACTCCGGTGGGCCGGGGAGTCGTTTTCCCGTCACCGGACGCCCGCTTGACCGGACGGGCGCGCCCGGACGGCGGCGCGGCGGTCCACGGATCCCCCCGGAAGCGGCCGGAAGGCCGGTCGCCCGCACCGCTACGGATCTCGCGATATATCTCAAAAATGCCTAAGCTGGGGTGATGAACGCTCTCGACCCCGCGCTGCGCGCCTCCGACGCTGACCGCGACCGCGTGGCCGCCGTCCTCGGGGAGGCGCTCGCCACCGGCCGCCTGACCAGCCTCGAGCACGCCGACCGCCTGGACGCCGCCTACGACGCGGTGACCGTGGGCGACCTCGTCCCCCTCACCCGCGATCTGCCCGACGTCACGGCCGCGGCCGCCGTCCCGGCCACCGAGCGCCAGGAGGTGGCGGCCGTCTTCAGCAAGGTCGTCCGGGGCGGGCGGTGGGTCGCCGCCCGCCACACCACACTCCGCGCCGCCTTCGGCGCGCTGATCGTCGACCTGTCCGAGGCGGTGCTCCCCGGCCGGGAGATCACCCTGGCCGTCGACTCCCGCTGCGCCAAGCTGATCGTCCGCGTCCCGCCCGACGCCCACGTCATCGACGAGATCGGCTCGCTCTTCGCCAAACGGCACGTCTCCGGCGGCACCGGCGGGGAGGGCGGCCCGGTGATCCGGGTCACCGGCAAGGCGACCTTCGGTAAAGTCATCGTCTCCCGGGACAGAACCGACTGGAACATCCCGAGCGCTCCCTGATCCCCCGCCTGTGTGACTCGCGGTAACAGCCCATACGATGCGGGAACGCCGCCCCGCACGAGGTGACCACCGATCCGGCACCACGGCGCCTACGATGCGGGTCCCCTTCCCGTACGAGGTGACCGCTTGCCAGACACCCCCGGCGCCCCCGTCGCCCTGGACGCCATGGGCGGTGACCACGCCCCCGGCGAGGTCGTGGCGGGGGCCGTACAGGCCGTCCGGGAGCACGGCGTGCCCGTCGTCCTCGTCGGCGCCCCCCGCCCGATCCACGAGGCGCTGGCCCGGCACGGCGCGGCCGCGGAGATCCCGATCGTGCGCGCCGAGGAGACCCTGGCGATGGACGAGGGTGCCCTCGCGAGCCTGCGCCGCCCCCGCTCCAGCATCGCCGTCGCCTGCCACCTCGTACGGCGGGGCGACGCCGCGGCCGTGGTCTCGGCCGGCTCCACCGCGGGGATCGTCGCCACCGGCAAGCTCCGGCTCAAAGGGCAGCCCGGAGTGCTCCGGCCCGCCATCGCGGTGGCCCTGCCGACCCTGCCCCGCCCCACCGTCCTGCTGGACGCCGGCGCGAACGCCGAGGTCAAGCCCGAGATGTTCGCCCAGTTCGCGCATCTCGGCGCGGCCTACGCCGAGACCGCGTTCCGCGTCGCCGAGCCCCGCATCGGCCTGCTGACCATCGGCAGCGAGCCCGGCAAGGGCAACAAGCTCGTCAAGCGGGCGCACGAGTTGCTCTCCGCCGCGCCCGGCCTCCGCTTCGCAGGCAACATCGAGGGGCACGACCTGCTCACCGGCGTCGTGGACGTCGTCGTCACCGACGGCTTCACCGGAAACGTGGCGCTCAAGACCATGGAGGGCAGCGTCCGCTACGCCTTCTCCGAACTCCGCGGAACGATCCAGGAGAGCCGGACGGCCCGGCTGGGCGGCCTGCTCCAGCGCAAACGCATCCAGGAGCTCCGCCGCCGGCTCGACCCCGAGGCGTACGGCGGAGCCGTGCTGCTCGGGCTGAACGGCACGGTGGTCATCGCGCACGGGGCCTCCCGCGCCTCGGGGATCAGCGCCGCCTGCGTGCTCGCCGCCGAGCTGGCCGCCCAGGGCGTGGTCTCCCGCATCGGTGAGCGGCTCGGCCCCGCCCACCGCCAGCACCGCCTCTGGTGACCGCACCGCTCCGGCGGCCGCGTCCCGGGCCCCGGCCCGGCACGCCCGTCCTCCCGGGCCCGGCCGGCACGGCCCGCGGGCCGCCCCCGGCGGCCGGCGACGGCCCGAGAATACGGTTGCGCTACCGATATCCTTGGACCATGACCGACCCGCAACTCGTCCTCACCGAACGCGTCCAGCGGGCACTGGGCGCCGCCTTCGGTGCCGAGTACTCCGACGCAGACCCGCTGATCCGTCCCTCGCAGTTCGCCGACTACCAGGCGAACGTCGCGATGAGCCTGAGCAAGCGCCTGCGACGGGCCCCGCGGGAGGTCGCCCAGGAGATCGCCGACCGGCTGTCCGCCGACTCCGCCTTCCCGGCGACGGTCGAGGTCAGCGGCCCCGGCTTCCTCAACATCACGCTCGACGACTCCTGGATCGCCGGCCGGGCCGCCGAGTCCCTGGCCGACCCGCGCTCCGGCGTCGGCCACACCACCCCGCCGCAGACCGTCGTGATCGACTACTCCGCGCCCAACGCCTCCAAGGAGATGCACGTCGGCCACCTGCGCACGACCATCGTCGGCGACGCACTGGCCCGCATGCTGGAGCACCTGGGCAACCGCGTCATCCGGCAGAACCACATCGGCGACTGGGGCACCCCGTTCGGCATGCTCATCGAGCACCTGCTGGACATCGGCGAACAGGCCGCGCTCGCCCGCCTGGAGGCCGGTGAGAGCAGCGAGTACTACAAGGAGGCCCGCGCCAAGTTCGACTCCGACCCGGAGTTCAAGCAGCGCTCCCGGCGGCGCGTGGCCACCCTCCAGGCCGAGGACCCGGAGACCATGCGGCTGTGGCACCTGTTCATGGACGCCACCATCCGCTACTTCGACAAGGTCTACGCCATGCTCGGCGTCACGCTCACCGACGAGGACATCGCCGGCGAGAGCATGTACAACCCGATGCTCGCCCGGACCTGCGACGACCTCGAGGCCGCCGGCGCCGCGGTGGTGAGCGAGGGCGCGCTCTGCGTCTTCCCTCCCGGCTTCACCGGGAGCGACGACAAGCCGCTCCCCCTCATGATCCGCAAGAGCGACGGCGGGTACGGCTACGCCACCACCGACATGGCCGCCGTCCGCTACCGGGTCAACGACCTCAAGGCCGACCGCATCCTGTACGTGGTCGGCGCCGACCAGGCGCTCCACTTCCGGATGATCTTCGCTGCGGCCCGGATGGTGGGCTGGCTGCCCGACACGGTCTCCGCCGAGCACGTCCAGATCGGCATGATGCTCGGCACCGACGGCCGCCGCTTCCGCACCCGGAGCGGGGAGACCGTCAAGCTGACGGACCTGCTCGACGAGGCCGTCGACCGGGCCAGGGCGGCGATCGCCGACCGGGGCTACGACGAGGCGACCCAGGGCGAGATCGCCCACGCCGTCGGCATGGGCGCGGTGAAGTACGCCGACCTGTCGGTCAGCCACGACACCGAGTACGTCTTCGACTTCGACCGGATGCTCGCCTTCAGCGGCAACACCGGACCCTACATGCAGTACGCCACGGCCCGGATCCGCTCCATCTTCCGCAAGGGCGGCATCGACCCCGCCACGGCGACCGGCACGATCACACTGGGCAACCCGGCCGAGCGCGCCCTGGCCCTGCAGCTGCTGGGCTTCGGCGCGGTGGTCGAGCAGGCCGCCGCGTTGGCCGAGCCGCACCGCCTGTGCGCCTACCTCTTCGAGACCGCGAGCGCGTTCACGACCTTCTACGAGAACTGCCCGGTCCTGAAGGCGGACGTCGACGAGGCCGTCCGCGCCTCCCGGCTCGCGCTGTGCGCGCTCACCCTGCGCGTGCTGGAGACCGGTCTGGACCTCCTCGGCGTCCCGGTCCCCGAACGCATGTGACCCGCCCGCCGGATGATCACCCGGATTCGCCAAATCCGGGTGATCATCCGGCAAAGACCGATACGGCGCGCCTCCCGACAGTGATCTCCGCCGCGGACTACGCTGGCGCGGTCAAAGGTCACGATTTCGAAAGAGTTCTCTGCCCTTGAGCACGGACCTGACCGCGACCCCCCAGGCCGGGGCGGAGCTGCACCGCTACGCCGACGCGCTCCTGGCCGCCCTCTCCGCGGAGGCACCTCCGCCACCCCTGCCTCAGCACGCCGAACCGCCCGGTCCCTGGCTGCCTCCGGCCGTGGAAGCGCTGGCCGCGCTCGTCCGCGGCGACGACGCCCTGGAGGCCCTCGGCCGCGCCGCCCAGCTCGACGGGAGGAAGACCGCGCTCTTCCTCTGCCTCGCCCTCGCCGCCTCGGGCCAGGGCGACCGGATCCACGCCTCCTGGTTCGGCACCGCCTTCGGCGACCTCGCCGCCGGCCGACCCGTCACCCCCGGCCAGCGCGCCCTCTGGCTCGCCGCGGCCCGGGGTGCCTACGGCCCCGCCGGAAAGATCTTCGTCCTGCGCAAGCTCGACGCGGTCGCCGTCTCCGCTGCCTCCGACCCCTCCCAGTGGCTCCGCGCTCTGGCCCCCGACGAGCCGTCGATCGCGGTGCCGCGGTCGCTGACCGACTTCCCGGAGATCGCCCAGCTTCCCGAACTGGCCCGGCCGGTGCACGCGGCCATCCAGCTCTCCCGGCTCCGCGGCCGCTGCGTCGAGATCACCACGGTCCGCGAGGAGCGCGACGGCGGTACGCATCGACCCCGCCCGTCCGGCACGGACGCCGAGGGCGAGCCCGCAGCCGTACTGCGCCGACTGGTCGTCTCCGGTGAGGCCGACGGCACCGCGCGTCCGCTCACCGATTACCTCCTCGCCGATCTGCGCCCCGGCTCCGACCCCCGCCTCGCGGCGATCGCCCTGCACGTGGCGGCCCCGATCGTGCGGAGCGCCGCCGAAGGTCTCGTCCAGGCCACCCAGGCCGCCCCTCCCGCGGAGATCACCATCTCGCTGCTCGGGCACGACGTCGTCCTACGGCCGGAGGGCCCCGATCCTGCGTCACTGGCCGCCGCCGAGAAGCAGCTGACAGCCGAGAGCACGCCCACGCGCGGCCTGCCCTGGCCCGCCTACGGGCTCTTCACACTCGGCGCGGTGCTCGTGGTCGCCGCCTTCCTCGTCCCGGCGCTTCCCGCCGCCGCGGTCGCGCTCCTGCTCTCCGCCGCAGGCGCCTACCTGCTCTGGCAGCGGCGCGCCCGTGAGCAGGAAGACGCCGAGTACGTCGCGACCAGGCTCTCGGAGCTGCACGAGCTGGCCGAAGGCGCCGTGTGGGCCCTGCACGAGTACGCCCGGGAGGCCGACAAGCGCGCGCAGACCGCCGCCTCGGACCTGGCCGAGCTGACCCGCCTGCTCCGCCGCGGTCCCCGGGCCGCGTGACCGGCCGCGTCCCGTAAGGCGTGCTCCGCGTGGCGGCGCATCCGGCAGGAGGCGACGAGACGCTTGAGTCCCGGTCTCGCCCGGGGTTCCGGAGGGCTCCCCGGGAGCGGACACGGATCCGGGCCGCACCCGGCGCGGGGTCCTTCTCGGAGGACTCTCCGCGCCGGGCCGACCCGGGAGAACGAGGTGATGATGGGCGCCCCGGGGGGCGTGGGGCCGCCCGCCGGATCACCCGGAGGTGATCTCCATATCCGCCGGAGCCAGCAGGAAGACCTTCTCCGCGATCCGCTCGATGCGGCCCTCGCAGCCGTAGGCCAGTCCCGCCGCGAAGTCCACCATCCGCGTCGCCTCGGCGGCGCTCATCTGGTTGACGTCCATGATGACCGCCTGCCTGTCGCGGAAGTGCCGGCCGATGGTGGGAGCGTCGTTGTACTTCCGCGGCGTGATCATCACGATCCGCGACGGCTCACTCACCGCCCGCCAGCGCTTGGCGGCACGCTCCGAAGCCGGCCGCCACTGCTCCTCCTCGGCTTCGATCTCTTCCTCGTAGTCGTAGTCGTAGGCGTCGTCGTAGTGCTCTGCCTCGCCCAGGCCAAGGTAGGTCGCCACCTTACGCACTGCCCCCATTGGCACGTCCTTTCCGTAGGACCACACCGCGTTCGGCGTGTGTCCCTACACCTTTGACGCTAGCCGACGGCCGGAAGTTCGCCGCGCGACACGCCCAGCATGAATTTCCAATTCGTACGGCCAACGCCCAGGCTTGCCTGCCCCCCAGGCCCGCCCTCAATCCCCGTCGATGACCCCCCTAGTATCTCGTCATGCGCATCTACACTGTCGACTCTTTTACCGATGAGGTTTTCCGTGGCAACCCGGCCGGGGTCTGCCTGCTCGACTCCGCGATGCCGGATGCGTGGATGCAGTCCCTCGCCGCGGAGATGAGGCACTCGGAGACCGCCTTCCTGCTCCTCGGGGAGAACGGCGGCCCGCATTCCCTCCGCTGGTTCACCCCCGCGGCCGAGGTGGCTCTCTGCGGACACGCGACACTGGCGACCGCGCATGTGCTCTACTCCACCGGAATCGCGTCCGGAGCCCTCGAATTCTCGACGAAGAGCGGAATCCTCCGGGTGACGCGCGACGGGAACGGAGTGATCACCATGGACTTCCCGGCGAAGGCCGTAACGGAGGCCGCTCCTCCGCGGGGCCTCGTCGAAGCACTCGGGGTCGAGCCCGTCCGGGTCGGCAAGAACGTCTGGGACTACCTCGTCGAGGTCGAGGACGAGGAGGCCGTACGCGCCGCCTCTCCCGACTTCACCGCGTTGGAGGCCGTGGACGCCCGTGGCGTCATGGTGACCGCCGAGGCCTCCGGGGAGGGAGCGGACTACGTGTCCCGTTTCTTCGCCCCCAGGGTCGGCGTGCCGGAGGACCCGGTGACCGGCTCGGCCCACTGCGCCCTCGCTCCCTACTGGTCGGCGAGGCTCGGCCGGGACGCCTTGACCGGCCGGCAGCTCTCGAAGCGGGGCGGCGAGATCCGCACCACCGTGCGTGGCGACCGGGTCGAGCTGGCCGGGCGCGCGGTGACCGTGCTCTCGGGTGAGCTCCACGTCTGAGCTCCCCGGCATCCGGACCCCAGGACCGCCCTGCGAACGGAAGAACCCCCGCACGCGTCCCCAGGAGGCACACGGAAAAAGGGGGCCGCCCCGGAAGACGACCCCCCACACCCCGAAAACAGAAAGGGCCGCCCCGAA
>NZ_BAAAUT010000055.1:0-44894 GCF_039534085.1 Planomonospora alba | reverse complement strand
GCCCGCCTTCGACCTGCACCACCCGAAGATCGCCGCCCAGGCGCAGCCGCGCCAGACGGACCCCACCAACCCCTCCGAGGAGATCTGAGGCGCTCCCGCCCGGCGGTCCCGCCCGGGACGGCCGGGCGGGACCGCCCGCGGGGCCGCGGCCGCCCGTCCTGAGCAGGGGAGCGGGCGTGGCAGGATGCGAGGGTGCACGACGCCTCGGACCCCCGCCTGGCAGACTTCGCCGACCTGCGCGACGTCGAACTCCGCAAGAGCCTGGAGGCCGAGCACGGCCTGTTCATCGCCGAGGGGGAGAAGGTCATCCGGCGCGCCGTCGCGGCCGGCTACCCGGTGCGCGCGGTGCTGCTGACCCGCCGCTGGGTCGACTCCCTCGCCGACGTCCTCGAAGGGCTCGGCGACCGCGTCCACGTGGTGGACGACGCCGTGATGGAGAAGATCACCGGCTTCCCGGTGCACCGGGGCGCGCTCGCCTCGATGGAGCGGCGGGCCCTGCCCCCGGTGGCGGAGATCCTCGCCGGGAGCCGGCGTCCGGGCGGGGAGCCGGTCGCGGCCCCCCGCCGCGTCCTCGTCCTGGAGGACCTCGTCGACCACGGCAACGTCGGCGCGATCTTCCGGTGCGCCGCCGCCCTCGGCGTCGAGGCGGTGGTCCTCTCCCCCCGGTGCGCCGACCCGCTCTACCGGCGGGCGGTGAAGGTCTCCATGGGCGCGGTCTTCGCGATCCCGTACGCGCGGATGGACGACTGGTACGGCGGTCTGGCGGAGCTGCGCGCGGCGGGCTTCCGCACGCTGGCGCTGACCCCCGACCAGAGCGCCGTCCCCCTGGACGAGGCGGAGATGGGGGAGCGGGTGGCGCTCCTGCTGGGCTCGGAGGGCGACGGGCTCTCCTCGCGCTGGCTGCGCGAGGCCGACCTGCCGGTCTGCGTCCCGATGAGCCCGGCCGCGCTGGAGAGGGGCGTCGACTCCCTCAACGTGGTGGCCGCCGCCGCCATCGCCTGCCACGGTCTGATGCGCCGGGACCGTCCGGCCCGGTAGGGGCCGCGCCCGGGGAGGGCCTCACGGCAGGGTGCCGTCCAGGGCCAGGGCGGGCGGCGGGCCGGACGGCCCCGGCACCGCGCCGCCGGGCACCGGGCCGTCCGGGACGGGGGCGCCCGGGACGGGGCCGCCCGGGACGGGGCCGCCGGGCACCGGGCCGTCCGGGGTCGCGCCCTCCGGGACGGGACCGTCCGGCGCGTCCTCCGCCGCGGCCCGGCCCGCCGCCCAGTCCAGCAGCCGTCCGGCGGTCCGGAAACGCCGGTCCGACCTGGTCTCGCCGAGCAGGACGCCGACCAGCCTGCGGCCGCCGCGGTCGGCCGCGAAGGCCAGGCAGTAACCGGCGGCGCCGGTGTAGCCGGTCTTGACGCCCAGCACGCCGGGCGCGCCGAGCAGCTCGTTGGTGTTGGTCCAGACGTGCCGGCGGTGCGCGGCGCTCCCGCGCACGACGTATCTCTCGGTGGCGGCGATGGCCGCCAGCACCGGGTGGCGCAGCGCGGCGTCGGTGAGCCTCGCCTGGTCGGCGGCGGTGGAGTGGTTGCCGCGGGGGCGGGGCAGCCCGTCGGCGTTGGTGTAGACGGTGTCGGCCAGCCCCAGGGAGCGGGCGGCGGCGTTCATCTTGGCCACGAACCGCGACTGCCCCGGACCGTAGACCCGGGCCAGCGCGTGGGTGGCGTCCGCGCCGGAGGGGAGCATCACCCCGTGGAGCAGGTCCCTGACGGTCAGCCGCTCCCCGGCGCGGAGCGAGGCGTGGGTGGCGTCGTTGCGCCGCGCGTACGTGACGTCCCGGGCCTTGATCGTCACGATGTCGGTCAGCCGGGCCTCGCGCAGCACGACGTAGGCGGTCATGATCTTGGTGAGGCTGGCCACCGGGAACCGCCGCCCGGCCCGCTTGCCGAGGTGCACCGTACCGGTGGTGGTGTCCACCAGGTAGGCCGCGCGCGCGGCGACGGCGGGCCGGTCGTGCGGCGCCGCCCGCCGCTCCCCGGGTGCGGTGGCGGGTACGGGCGCGGCGGCCGGGGCGGGTACGGCGTGCGCGGCGGCCGGGCCGGCGAGCCCGGTCAGACCGGCCAGGCCGGTCGCGGTGGCGCATGCGGTCAGGCGGATTCCCCCGTTAGGCATGCGAGCCATCGTGGCAGGGCCCGCCGGAGTCCTGCGTGATCCGCTCCTCCTCGGCGCGCCGGGCGGCCCGGCGCCGGCGCCGCCACCGCAGGAGGAGGGCGGCCGCGGCGAGCACGGCGAGCGCGGCGGCGCCCGCGGCCAGAGGCGACTCGGCGGCCAGCCGGACCCAGCCCCAGATGACCGAGTAGAGCCCGAAGGACGTGACCGGCACCCAGGTCAGGCAGCCGAGCGCGCTGGCCACGACGTACCACGGGTAGGAGACGCGCAGCACGCCCGCCACCCACGGCAGCGTGTGCCGGAGCACGGGCACCCAGAAGCAGCCGTAGACGGCGAGCGCGCCCCACCTGCGCACCGCGTTCTCGGCCGCCCGCACGCCCTCGGGGCTGATCCGGCGGCCGATCCGGGAGGCGTACAGCCGGGCGCCGAGGGCGTGGCCGATCCAGTAGTAGGCCTGGAACGCGCCGAACAGCGCGATCCCGCCGACGACGACCCACAGCCAGAGCGGCAGGCCGAAGACGGACGCCGACGTGGGGTCGGGAATGGCCGCCGCGAGGGGTCGCATCGTGAACGTCACCGCCAGGGTCGCTTGCTCCTCATACGTCATCTTAGGTCAGGCTTACCTCAGTTCGGGAGGCGTGCGGGGAGGCGGTCGTCACTGCAAGCAGGCCGCAAGCGGAGGTCAACCCGCCTGCCGTACACCTGGGGCGGAACGAGGAAAGGTGCCTGTCATGAGTCCGCGCAACAGTGTCGTACCGGTGGTGGCGAGCGGGACCGCGACCGTCGTGAGGCTGTCGGTGGCCGCGCTCCTCCTGGCGGGGCTCTACGCGGGGGCGGACACCCTGGGCGGCTCCGCCGCCCGGGAGCAGACCGGCGGTCAGGACCGGGTGCGGACCGTGACCCTGTCGGCCGACGCGGTCGCGGCCGCCACGGAGCGGGCGCCGCGGGAGGGCACGGTCGCCGTCGACGAGCTCGCCTCGGGCGGTCGCTGCGACCGGCCGTACCGGGCCCGGAGCGTGATCGCCGGTGCCGACCCCGAGGCGACCGTCTCCTACGACTGGCACCTGCAGCGCTGGAGCCCCGCCACGGAGCGCTGGCTTACCTACCTGACCTCCGGCGGCGGGTTCGGCGGCGGGAAGCGGACCGTCGAGTGGCGGCCCCGGATCGTCGACAACCCCGGCGTGTACCGGGTGAAGCTCTCGGTATCCGGCGGCGAGACGCTGTACAGCGGGAAGTTCACGGTCGGCTGCTGACCCCGCGCCCCCGGCCCGCTCCGGTGCCCGCACGCGCGGGCACCGCGCCGCCCGCCCGGAGGGGACCGCCCCGCGGCCCGGACGGCGGCCCCGTCCCGGCGGGCCGGGACGGGGAGGGCTCACTCGCCGTCGGAGCCGAGCGAGCGCCGGGCGGCCTCGATCCAGCGGGCCACGCCGACCCGCTCGGCCACCGCCAGCGCCTTGGCGTAGTGCGAGCGCGCCGCGTCGGCGAAGCCCAGCCGGACCGCCAGGTCGCCGAGGGTCAGCGCGACCGGCCAGAGGGCGACCACTCCGGTGCCGGCTCCCGCGATCCGCTCGGAGAACGGCTTCAGCGTGTCGTACGCCTCGACCATGCGCTCCCGGTCGTCGAGCAGCATGCCCGCCAGCGCCCGCCAGATCAGCGCCAGCTCGTACAGGAAGTCCGGGCGCACCGGCGTCTTGACGGAGATGAGCGCCCGCGCGTCCCGCTCGTGCCCGGCCGAGGCCAGCGCCACCGCGTAGGCGTCCAGGGTCCACTTGGCGCCGCGCTGGTGCGCCTCGGCCAGCGGCTCCACCATCTCCGCCGCCTGGCCGTTGACCAGCCGCAGGCAGAACGTGGTGATCAGCGGCAGGTCCTGGCGGCCCTCCAGCATCCCGGCCCGGGCCGTCAGCCGTGCCGCGTCCCGGTAGGCCCGCTCCGCCCCGGCGAAGTCACCGGCGATCATCAGCCGCTGCCCGGCGTACCACGCGCCGACGGCCAGCGGCGCGGGCAGGCCGTACTGCCGGGCCAGCCGCTCGGCGGCGGCGACGTGCCGGTCCGCCTCCGCGAACGCGCCCGAGGCCGCGGCGCACTCCATCAGCACCAGGTGGGCCAGGGCCTGCACCGCGACCTGGCCGCTGGCCTCGCCGACCTGGAGCAGCTCCCGCCCGATGACCTCCCGCTCGCCGACCGGGGCGATGCCGTACGACTGGCGCAGCCGCCCGCTCAGCGCGGTCGCCAGCAGCGCCGGGTCCCCGGTGCGGCGGGCCAGCTCCTCGGCCTCCAGCGAGGCCTGCTCGCCCCGGGACGTCGCCGAGCCCTCCAGCTCCAGTGCCACCGTGGCCAGCAGGCTCGCCCGCAGCGACTGCTCGGCCGCCGGCAGCTCCACCAGCGCCTGCTCGGCGACGTCCACGATCTCCCACGCGGTCCGCGTGAAGTCGCGGGCCATGCCCTTGTGCGGCACGGCCAGCGAGGCGGCCACCCGGGCGGTCAGCTCCAGGTCGCCGAGCGGCCGGGCCGCCTCCATCGCCTCGCGCCGGTACCGCCGGGCCGCCGCCATGTCACCGCAGAGCGCCAGCGCCCGGATCAGCCGCAGGGTCAACTGGAGCCGCTCGCGGGTCGTCTCCGGCGTCTGGGTGACCCCGGAGCGGTCGAACGCCGCGATGGCCTGCTCCCAGAGCGTGGCCGCCTCCCGGTGGGCGAAGCGCCGCTCGGCCTGCTCGGCGGCGAGCCGGGCGTAGTGGACCGCCTTGACCGCCGTCTCCGCGGTCCCGGCCGCGTCGTAGTGGTGGGCCAGCGCCGCCACGTCGGAGGGGGTCCTGCGCTCGATCACCGCCGCCACCGCGGCGTGCAGCCGCGAGCGGCGCAGCCGGGAGGCGTCGGAGTAGATCGTGTCGCGCATCAGGTCGTGGTCGAAGCGGACCCGCCCGGGGCCCGGCTCGGTGACCAGGCCGGCCAGCAGTGCGGCCTCCACCGCCTCGACCACCGCGTCCTCGTCGCCGGCCACGTCCACCAGCACGTCCACGTCGACGTCGCGCCCGATCACCGCCGCCTGGAGCAGGATCTGCTGGGCGCCGGCGGGCAGCCGGGAGATCCGCCGCCGGAGCACGTCGCGCACGCCGGACGGCACGCCGGAGATCACCTCGGCGGCCGTGGCGCGGTCGCTGACCGCCTCGGCGTCGAGCAGGCGCACGGTCTCGCGGACGAAGAAGGGGTTGCCGCGGGTGCGCTCCACGATGCTCTCGACGGCCTCGGCGTCCACCTCCCGCACGCAGGTCGCCCGGACCAGCTCGGCCACCGCCTCGGGGGCCAGCCCGGACAGCGGCACCCGGACCGGGCCGAGCCGGGCCAGCGCGGCCAGCACCTCGGACTGCTGGGCGGTCAGCTCGCTGTCACGGCCGGTCACCACCAGCAGCACCCGGCTGCCGGCCAGCAGGCTCGGCAGCGCCCGCAGCAGCGCCAGCGTCTGGTCGTCGGCCCAGTGCAGGTCCTCCAGCGTGAGCAGGATCGGGATGTCGCGCGCGATCGCGGCGATGTAGCCGCCCACCGCCCGGTGCAGCCGGAAGCCGCCGGAGGCCTGGTCGTCGTCGGGGTCGGGGGCCGTGTCGTCCAGCAGCGGCGCCAGCAGCGGCGCGTACTCGCCGGGACCGGCCATGCCCACCAGGGTGCGCAGGATCTCCACCCACGCCCAGCCGGGAGGCGTGGCGCTGCTGTCCGGGCAGGCGCCGGAGGCGGTGCCCCAGCCCTCGGCCGACAGCCGCGCGGCGAGCTGCCGGACCAGCGTGCTCTTGCCCGCGCCCGCGTCACCGCTGATCACCGCGACGGTGAAGCGGCCGGTCCTGGCCGCGGCGGCCAGCAGGCGCTCCAGCTCGGCGTCGCGGCCGACGAACGGCTCCGGCTCCAGCGGCGGCGGCTCGACCGGGGCCAGCGCGGTGGGCCGGGGCGGCCAGGTGTCGGCCGGTACCACGGGGCGCTGCCGCTGCGGGACGGGCAGTTCCAGGCCGGGGTCCTGGGCCAGGATGTCGGACTCCAGCTTGCGCAGCGCGGGGCCGGGGTCGATGCCCAGCTCGTCGGCGAGGATCGTGCGGGCCCGGCGCAGCGCGGCCAGCGCGTCGCCCTGCCGCCCGCACCGGTACAGGCCCAGCGCGAGCAGCCGCCAGCCCTCCTCGCGCAGGGGGTGCTCGGTGGTCAGGGCCTCCAGGTCGGGCACCGTCTCGGCGGCCAGGCCCAGGCGGAGCCCGGTGTCGGCGTACCGCTCCCGGGCGACCAGGCGCAACTCCGCCAGCCGGTTCACCTCGGCCTCGGCCCACGGCTGGTCGGCGAACTCGGAGTACGGGGTCCCGCGCCACATGCCCAGGGCCTTCTCCAGGCGGACCCGGGCCGAGGCCGGGTCGTCGCCCTCCATCTGCTCGGCGGCGGCGCGGACCAGGGACTCGAAGCGGAGCGCGTCCACCTGGTCGGGGGCCACCCGCAGCGCGTAGCCCGAGGCGACGGTCACCAGCAGCCGGTTGGGGCCGCCGCGCGGGCGGCCGGGCTCCAGGACCCGGCGCAGGCGGGAGATGTAGACCTGCAGGCCCGACTGCGCGCCCTTGGCCGCGTCGTCGTCCCACAGGTCGTACAGGATCGTGTCGACGGGGACGACCTGCCCCCGGGCGACGAGCAGCCGGGCGAGGACGGCGCGCTGGCGCAGCCCGCCCAGGTCGAGCGCGTCCTCACCGGAGTGGGCCTCGACCGGACCGAGAACCCGGAACGCCACCATGTCAGTCGTCACGCTACGCGGGCCTTCGAATCGCGTACAAGGTCTTTCCTCATCTGGCAGGTGAGGTCCTCCGGGGGGCCGGCGGACCCTCCGCCGGAGCGGGGGCGCCCGGCGTGTCACCCCTGACGGCCGGCCGGCTCCTCGGTGGGCGCCTGCGCGCCCTCGCGCCGGCGCAGCAGCGCCCACGCGCCCAGGGCCAGACCGCCGAAGGGGATTTCGACAGTGTAGGTCCAGAACCCGAAAAGCAGTGCGGCGGCGGCCGCCGAATCGGCGGGCACACCGAAGAAGACCAGCGCGCCGACGGTGCCGGCCTCCATGATCCCGGTCCCGCTCGGGGTGACCAGGGCGGTGGTCAGCACCCGGGACAGGGCGAAGGCCGCGATCGACTGCGCCAGGCCCGGGTAGGCGCCGGTGGCGTGCAGGCAGCAGAGCAGGACGAGCCACTGCAGGCCGAGGAAGGCGAGCATGCCGCAGGTGAGGCCGGGCCAGCGGCTGCGCACGACGGCGGAGGTGTCGGCGCGCAGCCGTGTCAGGGCGGTGGAGGCGGCGCGCTCGGCGGGGCGGACCGGCGCCGGCGCCAGCCGTACGAGGGCGTCCAGCACGCGGCCGAGCAGGGCCGCGGCGCGGTCCCAGTAGATCGCCGCGCCCGCCACGGCGACCAGGACGCCGATGGAGGCGGCGCCCGCCCAGCCCGCCTGCACGACGGCGGGGCTGAGCGCCTTCCCGCTGGCCAGCAGCGCCACGATGCCCACCGCGGGCAGCAGGAACCGGAACAGGGTGTTCCAGATGCCGCTGGTCAGGGTGGAGACCACGACGGCCCGGGTGGGGAATCCCCAGCCCTTCGTCATGGCGAAGGTCAGCGCGACCCCGGCCGCGCCGCCGAAGGGCAGCAGGTTGCTGACCGCGCTGCCGCCCGCGTTGAGGGTCAGCGCCTGCAGGTGCGTCAGCCCCGGCAGGGACGAGGTCAGCACGAGCGTGTAGGCCAGCAGGCTGGCCAGCCAGAGGACGGCCATCAGCGCGATCGCCTGCCAGCTCAGCGCGGCGAAGCGGGCGCCGATCTCCGCCCAGGAGACGGTCTTGCCCGTCAGCGCCTGCACGACCTGCGGCAGGAAGACCACCAGCACGGCGGCCAGGCCCAGTGACGCGGCCGACAGACCGATCTGGACCCATCTGTTCTTCATGTGCCCTCCCGGACCAAGTGTGCCGGGCCGGGCCTCATGCTTTGGGAGGAACTTCGAAGGGGTGCCTCAGCCTGGTGCCGGACGGCAGGCCCCGCTGGACGTACCACTCGGTGCCGAAGACCAGCCGGTAGAGCGGCTGGGGGATCTTGAGCATCACGCCCAGCGTGCGGGTGTCGGCCCCGGTGGCCTGGGTGGCGTGGGCCGCCATGCTCGCCCGCTTCTGCCGGGCGAAGCGGCGCACGTTCACCCGGTGGGTGATCTCCTCGGCGGGGGAGTAGGCCCGCTCGAAGGCCCGCACGTCCAGCTGCGGGTAGAACCTGCGGACGAGCCTCAGCCCGCGCAGCAGCGGGTCGCGGTTGACCGTCGCCTCCAGCACGATCGGGGTCCCCGCGAGCTGGGCGGCGCGGCCGCCCACCCGGTTCACCTGGACGTGGTCGGGGTGGCCGTAGCCGCCGGCGGGATCGTAGATCGTCAGCAGGTCGGCGCCCTCCTCGGTGAGGATCGCGGCCAGCCTCCTGGCCGCCTCCTCGCCGTCGGCGTCGATGAAGGCGTCGGCGGGGCGGTCCTCGGCGACCCCGCCGCCCGGGGCCAGCCCCGAGTCGCCGTAGCCGAGGTTGACCACCCGGGCGCAGCCGAGCGCGGCCGCGGACTTGTAGAGCTCGGCGATCCGGGTCTCGCCGAGCGCCTCGCCCGGGGCGATGTCGGCCTGGCCGCGCTCGCCGGAGGTGGCCACGACGAGCACCACGCGGTGCCCCTCGGCGGCGAGCATGGCCATGGTCCCCGCGGTCAGCAGGGCCTCGTCGTCGGGATGGGCGTGGAAGAACACCGCGGTGCGGGCGGTGGACGGGCGTCGTGTGGAAGCGGGCACGCGGCCATGATCTCACGCGGGACTACGCTGGCAGCGTGAGGATCATCCACGTCAGTGACTGTTACCTGCCGCGCCTCGGAGGGATCGAGGTGCAGGTCGCCGACCTGGTCCGGATGCAGCGCGAGGCGGGTCACGACGCCGAGGTGGTGACCGCGACCCCGGGGGAGCCCCTGCCGGGGGTGCACCGGATCGTCGCGAAGCTCCCGTTCGACCTGCCCGTCCACCCGACCGGGACCGGGCACCTGCTCCGGTTGCTGGCGGCGCGGCGGCCGGACGTCGTGCACGTGCACGCCGGGGCCGTCTCGCCGTTCGCCTGGATGGGCGTGCGCGCCGCAGCCCGGGCGGGGCTGCCGGTGGTGGTGACCGTGCACAGCATGTGGGACCCGGTCACCCGCGTGCTCTACCGGGCGCTGCGGGCGCTGACCGGCTGGCAGGGCTGGGGGCTGGTGGGCACCGCGGTGAGCGAGGCCGCCGCCCGGCCGATCCGCGCGGTGGCCGGGCCGGGGGTGCCGGTGCACGTGGTCTCCAACGGCCTGGACGTCTCCGCCTGGCGCCCGGAGGCTCCCGCCGTACGGCCGGCGGACGGCGGCGCGGCGGCGGGGGAGCGGGACGGCGAGGGGGACGGCGGGCCGGACGCGCGGCCCGCGGCGGTGCACGTCGTCGCGGTGGGGCGGCTGGCCCCGCGCAAGCAGCCGGTCCGCCTGCTCCGGCTGCTGAAGGAGGCCCGCGCCCAGGTGCCGGCCGCGGTGCCGCTGCGGGCCACCATCGTCGGGGACGGCCCGGCGCGCGCGCAGATGGAGCGCTACCTGCGGGCCAACGGGATGACCGGCTGGGTCTCGCTGCCCGGCCGCTACAGCCGCGAGCGGATCCGGGAGGTGCTCGCCTCGGCGGACGTGTTCGTGGCCCCGGCGCCGCGCGAGTCGTTCGGGCTGGCGGCGCTGGAGGCCAGGGCGGCGGGCGTCCCGGTGGTGGCGCGGGCGCAGAGCGGCGTGGCCGACTTCGTGCGCCCGGGCAAGGAGGGACTGCTCGGCCGGAGCTTCGACGAGCTGGTCGCCTCGGTCGCCCGGCTGGCCCGCGACCGGGGGCTGCGCGAGTCGATCGCGGCGCACAACCGCGCGACCGAGCCGGTGCGCTGCGCGTGGCCGGCGGTGCTGGAGGGCTTCGACCGCTGCTACGCGGAGGCCCGCACGCTCAAGGGGTGATCGCGGACTGTGCCGCCGGGCGGGACGGCAGCGCCCGGAGGCCCGGACGCTCAAGGGGCGATCAGGGGGGCGGGAAGACGGCGGCACGGGCCGTCGCCCCCGTGCGGTGAGGCGGCCCGTGCCGGTGTCCCCGGGCGGGGCGGCCCGTGGTGGCGGGCGCCCCTGTGGTGACGCGCGGGGCGGTCCGTGGTGGCGGAGGCCCCGGTGGGATCGGGGGCGGCCGCCGCGCCGTCCCGCCCCCCCGGCGGGCGGAGCGGCGGCCGCACCCGGCTGCGCCTCCTCCCCGAGGAGGCGCAGGACCATGTCAGGCGCAGGCGGTGCCGAGCTTGGTGCCGGCCTCCGTGGCCTTGTTGCCCAGGTCCTGGAAGGCGGTCAGCGCCGCGCTGGGGTCTCCGGCGTCGATCTTCAGGGCGCCCCAGGTGGCGGAGAACTCGTTGAGCGCGGCGGCCAGGTCCCCGTCGGTCTTCTCGGCGAGCGTCTTGAAGTCGTCGGAGAGCTTCTGGTTCGCCGCGTTGAACTTGTCGAGGTCGCCGGCGCTCGCCGCCATCGACGAGCTGTAGTCCGTCAGGAGCTTCTGGGCGGCGGTGCAGATGTCCGCCTTGGAGTCACCGCTCGCCGCGGAGGTGGAACCGCCGTCCGCCGCGGAGGTGGAACCGCCGGCGGCGGTCGTGGAGCCGCCGCCCGTCGAGGTGGCGGAACCCCCGCAGGCGGCGGTCATGGAGATGAGTGCGGCTCCCGCAACGGCTGCGGCGACGCGACGGGAGGAGAGGAGGGAGAACATCGGCTGCCTTTCACTGCAATCTGGGATGAGTGGAACTCTAGGCACCCTCCTTGCGGACCACTTACACGCGGCTTACAGCGCCGATGCCGTGAGGCCGTGCTGATCACGGGTAGGGGAGGCGCATGACCGAGACGACCGCTGATCCCGATCCCGGCCCGCACTCCCTGAAGAGGGTGATCGGGCGCCGGACGCTGCTGCTGTTCGTGGTGGGGGACATCCTCGGCGCGGGGATCTACGCGCTGGTCGGCAAGGTCGCGGGGGAGGTGGGCGGGGCGCTCTGGCTGCCCTTCCTGGTGGCGTTCGCGCTGGCCGCGCTGACCGCGACCGCCTACGCCGAGCTCGTGGGCAAGTATCCGAGGGCCGCCGGGGCCGCGCTCTACGCCAACAAGGCGTTCGAGATGCCCTTCGTCACGTTCATCGTGGCCTTCGCGGTGCTGATGAGCGGGATCACCTCGGCGAGCGCGGCGGCCCTGGCCTTCGGCGGCGCCTATCTCGGTGAGTTCGTGACGCTGCCGGTCGTGGTGGGGGCGCTGGTCTTCCTCGCCCTGGTGACCCTGGTGAACTTCGCGGGCATCTCCGAGTCGATCAAGGTCAACGTGGTTTTGACGATCATCGAGGCGTTCGGCCTGCTGGTCATCGTCGCGATCGGGGTCTACGCCCTCCTGCAGGGCGACGGCGAGCCCTCCCGGGCGCTGGAGTTCCACGCCGGGGGCGGCGCCCTGCTCGGCGTGCTGGGCGGTACGGCGCTCGCCTTCTACGCCCTGCTCGGCTTCGAGGACTCGGTCAACCTCGCCGAGGAGGCGAAGAATCCGCAGCGCGACTTCCCCAGGGCCCTCTTCGGCGGCCTGGCGGTCGCGACGCTGATCTACATGGCGGTGGCGTTCACCGCGACGACGCTGGTGGAGACCGAGACGCTGGCGAGCTCGACCGGCCCGCTCCTGGAGGTCGTCCGGGTCGCGGGGCTGGCCTTCCCGCCCAAGCTGTTCGCGCTGATCGCGCTGCTCGCCGTGGGGAACACCGCCCTGATCAACATGCTGATGGCCTCGCGCCTGGTGTACGGCATGGCGCGCGAGGGCATCGTGCCCCGGGTCTTCGCCGCCGTCCATCCCCGGCGCGCCACCCCCTGGGCGGCCATCCTGTTCACCGTGGCCGTCGCGGTGGTGCTGGTCGCCACCGGGGACGTGGGCGGTCTGGCCGACACCACGGTGCTCCTGCTGCTGTGCGTGTTCGCGATGGTCAACGTGGCCGTGCTGGTCCTGCGGAAGGACCGCGTGGAGCACGGGCACTTCCGGGCGCCGAGCTGGATGCCGGCGCTGGGCGCGGTGGTCTGCCTCGTGCTGGCGCTGCCCGTCACGGGCCGCGACGCCGACGTCTACGTCCGCGCGGGCCTGCTGATCGGGATCGGGGCGGTCCTGTGGTTCGTGAACCGGCTCTTCCTGAGCGGGCGGGACGGCCGCCGGCCCCGGTCAGAACGGCAGCCGTCGCCCTGAGGGCGTGCGGAGGTCGAGCGGGTCCGGCCGGCGGGGTGGCCGGGGCTTCTGGATAGTTTGAGCCTTTCTCATCTTTCACTCCCTTTTGTCGGAGTAGAGAGAGACTACGTCAGCCCACCGACTGTTTCGTCCACTCTCTGAGACTTTCCGTCTCGAAACCGACGGCCGGCACGGGGTGGCGGCGTCAGCCCGCGACCGGTCCGGGATCGTGCTCCGGTGCGGCCGGCAGGGTCAGGCGCACGCGGGTGCCCGCGCCCGGGTGGCTGTCGATCCGCACGTCCCCTCCGTGCATGAGCATGATCTTCCGCACGATGGGCAGGCCGATCCCGGTGCCGCCGATGGCCTGGTCCTCGACCTGCGGCGCCCGGTAGAAGTCGTCGAAGACGCGCTCCAGCTCGTCCGGCTCGATGCCGATGCCGGTGTCGGCGATCTCCACGGTGGGGACGGGATCCCCCGTCACGGTGACGGTGATCCGCCCCTTGGCCGGGGTGAACTTGACCGCGTTGTCGAGCAGCTGGGCCAGCACGTGGCGGATGCGCTCGGCGTCGGCCCGCACCGCCACGGGCCGCGGGGCCTCCAGGGCCAGGGAGTGGTCGCCGGTCCAGTCCTTGGCGGAGATCTCGCCGACCGCCTGCCGGGCGAGCTCGGCCAGATCGACGCGGGCCGGGTGGAAGGTCGCGGTCCGGGCGTTCAGGCTGGACATCAGGAGCAGGTCGTCGACCAGGCGGAGGATGCGGTCGCCGTTGCGCTCGATGACCCGCAGGAAGTGCTGCTCGGTGGCGGGGTCCAGGTCACCCTCCTGGATCAGCTGCAGGTAGCTGCGGATCGAGGTCAGCGGCGTGCGCAGCTCGTGGTTGACGGTGCGCAGGAACTGGTGCTTGAGCTCCTCCAGCCGGCTCAGCCGGGCGATGACCTCCTCGGCCTGGCGGGCGTGGTGCTGCAGCTCCAGCATGCCGACGGAGCAGACGGCCAGGGTCTCCAGCGCCCGGTGCTGCTCCGGGCGCAACCGGCGGGGGCGGTGGTCGAAGACGCACACCACGCCCAGGGCGTGGCCGCGGTCGCTGATCATCGGGGCGCCCGCGTAGAAACGCACGTACGGCTCCCCGGCGACGGCGGGGTCGTCGCGGAAGCGCGGGTCGGCCAGGGCGTCGGGCACCTCCACCAGGGCGCGGGCCGTGACGGTCGCGGGGCAGAACGCCGCCCTCCGCTCCATGGCCTCGGAGACGACGCCGGCGCGGCCCTTGAAGTACTCCCGGTCGCGGCCGAGCACGCTGACCAGCGCGACCGGCGTCCGGCAGACGTGAGCGGCCAGCTCCGCGACGGCCTGGAAGATCGGCTCCGTGACGACCTGCAGCACTCCCAGCTCGTCGATCTCCTTCAGCCGCGCGGCCTCATCGTCCGGACCCGGCGCCTGCGCCATCATGCTCCGCCCACCTGCTCCTGCATGGCATGTCCGGGGACTCCTACCCGCTCCACCCGCCGTTGGCGCCTGCCGGGGACGGCGCGCCGGGTAAAGAGCGGGCCGGACCGGCTCGTACGCGGTGGCCGGACCGGCGGCTCCGCCGGTGTGGCCGTGCGACCGGCGGTCCGGCACACTTGTCAGGGTGGCGTCCGGTTACGAGGAACTCTCCTTCGGCGGCGATCCGGACCGGGAGCCGCGGATCCGGGCCTGGGCGGCGGCGCGCGCCGGGCGGCTGGCCGTCTGCGGCGCGGCGCTCGCGGCGGCCGGGGCCGTGGGCGTGCACCTGTACGGATCTTCCCGCACGCCGCCTCCCCCGCCCGACGCCCCGTTCCCGGTCCAGTTGCGCTTCCTGGTGTTCACGTGCGACGCCGACCCGGGGCCGGGGAACTGCTCCCCGCAGGAGGGCGCGGCCCACCGCCGGACGCTCGCCGGGCGCATGCGGGCGATGCCGGAGCTGGCCGAGGTCACCGTGGTGACGGGGGAGGAGCAGCACCGGCGGGTCGTCGCCGAGGCGGCGGTGACCGGGGAGTGGACGGGACCGGCCGACCGCGCCCTGTTCGCCGACGAGCTCGGCGGGACGCTCCGTCGGAGCGGGGACTTCGCCGCCGTGGCGGCGCGCATCGAGGCGATGCCCGGCGTCTACGACGTGTTCCGGGTCCCCACGGACTTCTGGGCGGGCAGGGCGGATCTCGCCGTCATCCTGTGCGGCACCGACGGCTGGTCGATACAGGAGTGCCCGAGGAACAGGCCGCCGGGGGCCGTGGGCGCCGCCACCGACACGGAGAAGGAGGCGATCTTCGCCTGGCTCCGGGGGCGGCCCGGCGTGGAGGCGGTCCATCTGGAGGACCGCGGACACGCCGCCCGGCTGCAGCGGCACTACAACCCGGAGCTGCCGGCCGGCGACCGCCGCTTCCGGGCCGACGTGATCAACGAGTCCTTCCGGGTCAAGCTCTCCGGCCCGGCGGCCGCTCCGGAGATCGCCAAGGGGGTGCGGAGCAGACCCGGTGTCCGGAACGTCCAGGTCATCGGCTCCCGGTGACGCACCGCCCCCGGTGATCTGCCGCGTCCCGGTCGTGGCGCGGCGCGTACCCGCGCTCCCGGCGCGTCACCCGGGACGGTCGGCGGGCGGCCCGGCGAGCCCGTGCAGGATCAGGTCGGTCAGGGTGTCGATCACCTGGTCGTCGGTGACCTGCGGCCCCTTTCCACCGGAGGTGAGCAGCGCGTAGGCGAGCATCGAGAACATCGCGCCCATCGCGGCGCCGACGAGGACGGGCTCCCCGGGGAGCCGGTGGCCCCGCTCCCGCAGGTGCTCCAGGTGGTCGCGGAAGACGGCGGTCTCGCCGGTGAGCCGCTCCCAGGCACGGCCGGAGCCGAGGTCCTCGGTCATCGTCGACTGCAGGAGCGCGACCATGACCGGCAGGTGGTCGCGGAAGACCGCCCAGGCGATGGCGATGTGGTCGCGGAGCTGCTCGCGGTCGGTCAGGTCGTGGTCGGCGGGATGCTCGCGGGCGGCGATCTCACTGTCGGCCTGGGCGTCCATGTCCCGCAGGAGTGCCTGGAGCAGTTCCTCCTTGCCCGCGAAGTGGTCGTAGAAGGAGCCGGTGGCCCGTCCGGCGGCGGCCGTGATGTCGGTGATCTTGGTGTTCAGGTAGCCCCGCTCCGCGAACAGACGGCGGGCCGCGTCCTTCAGCGCGGCCTCGGTCTCGGCCGCCCTGGCCTTGCGTACACCCACCCGGTTCCTCCTCGCCTGTCTCTTGACCTACGACCGTAGCAATCCGCATACTGAATCCATATTCGGTGAATTGAGATTCAGGGAGATGTCGTGCGAGCCATCGTGGTGGGCGGGGGCGTCGCCGGTGCGGCGAGCGCGATCGCGCTGCGGAAGGCGGGGGCCGAGGTCACGGTCGCCGAGGCGTACGAGGACCCCGCGGGGGAGGTGGGCTCGTTCCTGAGCCTGGCCGTCAACGGGCTGCGTGCCCTCGACGCGCTGGGCTGCGGCGAGGCCGTCGCCGGGCGCGGGTTCGAGGTGGCGCGCCAGCGGATGCGGGCGGGCTCCGGCAGGTTGCTGGGCGACGTCCCGCGGGGGCGCCCGCCGGGCGAGCCGCGCAACAGCGTGACGCTGATGCGCGCCCACCTGGTGGAGGAGCTGCGCGCCGCGGCGCTCCGGGCGGGGGCGGAGATCGTCACGGGAGTGCGCCTGACGGCGGAGGCGGTGCGCCCGGCGCCCGTCCCGGCGGGCGGGGCCCGGGTCTCCGCGCGCGGGCCGGCGACCTCGGCGGGCCGGGGGACCGCTCCGGTGGGCGGGCTCCCCGGGGTGGACGTGGACGGGGCCGATCTGGTGGTCGGGGCCGACGGCATCTGGTCGGTCGTCAGGAGGGCGCTGGATCCGGCCGCCCCCGAGCCGCGCTACGCCGGCATCTACAGCGTCTCCGGGGTCTCCCGGAGCGTCCCCGCGGGCGTCGCGGGGGAGCCGGGGGTCTTCACCATGACCTTCGCCCGCAACGGGGCCTTCATCCACCTCGTCGCCCCCGGCGGGGAGGTCTGGTGGACGGCCCAGGTCTCCAGCGGGCGGGAGCCGGTGGAGGCGGGTCTGGAGAGGTTGGAGGAGCTCTACCGGAGGGAGGAGGCCCCCCTGGCGATCATCCGGGCGGCGACCCGGGTCCACCGGCCCGCGCTCCACCACGTGCTGGCGGAGGTGCCAGTCTGGCAGGACGGCCGGACGGTGCTGGTCGGCGACGCCGCGCACCCGGTGGGCGCCGGCCAGGGGGCCGCCATGGCGGTCGAGGACGCCGTCGTCCTCGGCCGGGCCCTGCGGCAGGAGAGGTCCGTGTCCGCCGCGCTGGCCCGCTACGACCGCGAGCGCCGCGCCCGTCTGACGAAGACGGCCAGGGCGGCGAGCGCCAACCGGGACGCCAAGACGGCGGGCCCGGTCGGCCGCCGGGTGAACGAGCTGCTCATGCCGTTCGTCCTCCGGTACTTCTATGCCAGGGCGACCGCCTGGCTCTACGCCGAGGACCTCTCCCGGGCGCTGGACTGACGGGTCCCGGCGGGTCTAGAAGGGCAGCACCCGGCCGGACGGCGTCCGGAGGTCGAGCGACACCGGCTTGCGCGGCGGACGCGGACGCTGCTGGGTGATCTGTGTCCTCTTCACGGGCCGCTCCTTTCTGCTCTTGATCACGGGTGTTACCCATGTGCCACCCAAGAAACACCTATCTCCGTATCACCTGCAGGACGGTCGCCACCCGTTCCGCCGCGGTGGCGACGTCCTCGGCGTGCCCGATGCGCCCGGCCCAGGAGAGCCAGAACCACCACTCGCCGTCCTCCTCGTGGGCGGCGAGCACGTCCTCGGTCCGGGCCGGGACCATCGGATTGGTCACCTGGAGGCGGGGGAAGAGCCCCTCGCGCGCCTGCAGACGCGTGCGGAACGCCTGCGCCTCCAGTTGGGCGGCCAGCCGCCGCAGGTGGCCCACTGCCTCGCCCCGATCAGCCGTCATCCGGATCACCCCCGATGGGCGCTGGTGACTGTCTTATCCCGCAGAGTGCGGTCTCGGGGGACAGAACGGCAATCGGTTTCCTTCGCCGGAAGCGGGGCGGATACGTGGAATACCTGGGAAACCGGCGAGTATTCCGTGCGGAAACCACGGGTAAAGGAAATGTGGTGCACAGGTCTCGTTACGCTGAGGTGCGCCCTCGTTAATCTTCTGTGAACAGGGACCGGGAGGGGCGCCGTGGCACGAGGGGAGCATTCGCCTGCCTGCGCCAGACGGTGGCGGGAGCAGGCCGAGTCCCGGCAGTGGACATTGTGGCAGACCGCGCAGGCCGTCCACGGCTGCTGCGGGGTGAGTCTGCTGAAGGCGCACCGGCTGGCCCGCGGGTGGTCGGCCAGGGAGGCGGTGCGCGAGCTGGAGGAGCTGTGCGAGCGGCAGGACCTCGGTGAGGCCCGGGTCAGCATCGACCTGCTCAACGCGTGGGAGAACCACCGGGCCCGACCGCGGCCGCAGACCATCGAGCTGCTGGCGCGGCTGTACCGCGCCAACGCCGTACGGCTCGGCCTGGCGGGCGACTACTGCGAGGACGGCGGCGGCGGGGCCAAGGTCGTGGTGGTCGCCGGCGGCGGCGCCGAGGGCGGGGCGGGCCCGCTGCACGAGGCCAGGGGACAGGGCGACGGCGACACCGAGCGGCGCGCGCTCTTCCACCACGCGCTGCTCGGCTCCCGCGTCGCGATGAGCGGGCGGTTGATGGCCGAGGTCGAGCGGACCCGCCAGGACCTCGACCGCACGCTCGCGCTCGCCGGTGTGACCGAGGACCAGCTCGACCGCCTGGACGAGCAGGTGGTCCGCTACCGGCGCGAGTACATCAGCAGCGCCCCGCTGCCGATGCTCTACCGGCTGATGCTGGAGCTGTCGGACGTGCGGACGCTGGTGGCCGCCCGGCAGCCCGCGATGCACCAGCGCCGCCTGCTCAACGCCACCGTGATGCTCACCCTGCTCTCGGCCGACGCGCTGATGAAGCTCGGTGACACCCGCCAGGCCCACGCCTGGTACGGCACCGCCCGCACCGCCGCCGACGACATGGGAGACCTGCGGCTGCGCGCCCTGGTCCGGGCGCAGCAGGCGATGCTGCCCTACTACTACGGCGATCTGACCGAGACCCTGCGGCTGGCCCGTGAGGCCAGGATGCTGGCCGGGAACGCCCCCAGCTCCCCGGCGGCGCTCGGCGCGGCGGCCGAGGCCCGGGCGCTGGCCCGGATGGGCGAGCACAAGGCCGCCCGGGCGGCGCTGGCCGAGGCCGAGCAGATCTTCGCCCGGATGCCCCCGGAGGGCCACGACCACCTGGCGTTCCGCTTCTCCGAGCGGCGGCTGCAGTTCTACCGGATCGGCACGCTCATCGAGCTGGGCGAGGAGGTCGACTGGACGCCCGCCCCCTCCGGGCCCTACACCATCGACCCGGTGCTCATCCTGCTCGACCAGGCGGCCCACCGGGTGCGGGACGGCCGCGTGGAGGAGGGCTGCCAGCTGGCGGAGCGGGCCCTGCTCCAGGTGCCGCCGGAGCACCGCACGTCGATCGTGGTGGACCGGGCCCGGACGCTGCTGGCGGCGGTGCCGGCGGGGCCGCGGAAGACGGCGGCGGCGCGCCGCCTGGCGGACCTGCTCGCCGACACCGCCCCGGCCGGATCATGAGCGCGCTCGCCGCCGAGGCGTTCGCGGTCCTGCGCGGGGTCTGCGACGGCATGGGCATCGACCACCGCGGCGCGCGGCTGCTGCGGGTGCGCAGCAACGCGGTGTTCAAGCTGCGCAGCGAGATCGTGGTCCGGATCGCCACCGCGCCCGGCGCGCAGGCCCGGCTGCCGGGGGTGCTCGCGGTGGCCCGCTGGCTGGCGGGCCAGGGCTTCCCCGCGGTGCGCCCGGCCGACGAGATCTCCGACCAGCCGGTGGTGCACGGCGGCCGGGCCGTCACCTTCTGGCACTACGTCCCGGCCAGCGGTCGGCCCACCACCACCGAGCTGGGCGAGGTCCTGCGCGCCCTGCACCGGCTCCCGGTGCCGCCGGTCGCGCTGAAGCGGTTCGCCGACCCGCTGGCCGAGGTGCGCCGGGCGGTGGGCCGCTCGACGGTGCTCACCCCCGCCCAGCGCTCCTGGCTGGGCGGGCGCATCGCGGAGCTGACCGAGCGCTGGGCCGCCCTGGAGGCGGACCACCCGCCGGTGCTGCTGCACGGGGACGCCTGGATCGACAACCTGCTGCGCCGTACCGACGGCCATGTGATCCTGTGCGACTGGGACGGCGTGGCGGTCGGCCCCCGGGAGTGGGACCTGGTGCACACCTACCACGGCCAGCGCCGCTTCGGGCTGACCGCGGCGGAGGTGGACGCCTTCGCCACCGCCTACGGCAGCGACCTGCGCGCGTGGCCGGGCTACTCCACGCTCATGGAGGTGCGGGACATGTACGCCGTGGGCATCCACATCCGCAACGCCGCCACCGACCCCTTCTCCCGCAAGGAGCTGCCCCGCCGCCTCGACTCCCTCGCGCGGGGTGAGAAGAACGCCCGGTGGTACATGGCCGAACCCGTTACTGTCTCCCCATAAAGATCACCAATATGGGGGCAAGACGGTGCCTAAGGTCACTTTGCGACATACCTTTCACGTGCGGAACAGCCCGGGCGCACTCCGGGCGCACCTGAGCCAGCCGCAGAGCTACGTGGGACTCTCGCCGCTGGTCGTGGCGGTCCACGACGTGGAGCGGGCGGAGGAGGAGACGCGCTACGTCGCGGTGGAGCGGCTGCGCCTGTTCAAGCTCGTCAAGTACGACAACCGGATCAAGGTGACGCTGCGCGGCACGCCCTCGGGGGTGGAGGGCCGGGTCGTCAGCCCCGGCGGGGTGCGCCTGGACTACCGCTTCCGGCTGACGGAGTCCGGCGGCGGGACCGACGTGGAGGACACCCTCGTCGTGCAGGCGTGGACGCGGCCGCTGCTGACCTTCGCGGCGCGCAAGGCGCGGGAGGTCCAGCTCGCCCGGGCCGAGGTGCTCACCGCCCGGCTGGGATGAGCGGGTGTCCGGGGCCGGGGTGCTCACCGCCCGGCTGGGACGAGCGGTGTCCGGAGCCGGCCGGCCCGTCCCCTCCTCCCGGGTCGGCCTGGCCCCGCGGCCCGGGATCCCTCCCGCGGGAGGGCCGTCCGCCGCCTGCTCGTGATCTGCGGCCCCGATACTGTCCCGGCGGACGGATCGCGGGCAGCCGGGGAGGCACGGAGTGGAAACCGAGGGCCGTACGGCCGAGATCATGGTCGACGAGGCCCGGAAGGCGTTCTGGGTCATGGTCGGCTTCCTGGCCCTCATCTGGGCGCTGCACATCCCCAACTGGCTGTCGGGTTACGAGCTGGCCTACGAGCACGGAAGGGTGGCCCGCGACCTCTCCAGTCTGCCCGACATCGTCTCCGCGCCCTTCCTGCACTGGAGCTGGGAGCACCTGCAGGCCAACTCCGGGCCGCTGTTCATCTTCGGGTTCCTGGCCGCCTACCGGGGTGTCGCCAAGTTCCTCGGCATGACGGGCTTCGTCATCGCGATCAGCGGCTTCGGGGCCTGGCTCACGGTGGAGGCGGGCACCACGAGTGCGGGGGCGAGCAGCGTCCTGTTCGGCTACTTCGGCTACATCCTGGTGCGCGGGCTCTTCGACCGGCACCTGATCGACATCGTGGTGGGCGTGGTCATGGCCCTGTGCTTCACCCCCACCTTCACCGGGCTGCTGCCCCAGGAGGGCATCGGCTGGCAGAGCCACCTGTTCGGCTTCCTCGCCGGCCTCGTCGGCGGCTGGCTGTTCCGCGACCGCCGCAAGAAGGCCCCCGCGGCGCCGCCGGACTCCCGGTCGGCGCTGCTGAAGGAACTGGACGACCTGGGGCTGTAGACGCGCGGGCCCGCCGGCGGGAGGCGGACGGGAGCGGGGGCGGCCGAGTGGATCCGGCCGCCCCCTCTCCGCGCCCGCGAGACGGGTGCCGCTAGAACAGCGGCACCCCGTCGCGGGTGAGCCTCCAGTTGACCTCGGCGAAGTCGGCCGGGTCGATGGTCCCGGTCGCCGCGGCGTGGTCGATCAGCGCCTGGCGGATCTCCACCTGGGCGTTGTAGACCACCGGGGCGGTGGTGATGTGCGGGAAGCCGCCGCCGCCCGACTGCCGGTAGTTGTTGACCGCGACCACGAACTGCTGGTCGTCGGTGACCGGCCGGCCCTGGTGGGACAGGCCGGTGATCCGCTGCCCGGCCGGCTTGGCGACGTCGACGTCGTAGGTGACGCCGGCGAGCTGGTCGTAGTTGTAGTCGGGCGTGCCGCCGGCGTTGGTCAGCGCGGCCGGGTCGACCGGCGCGCCGGGGGCGATCTGGTTGAAGTACTTGGCGGAGTACTCCAGGTACTCCTTCAGCTGCGCACCGGTGAGCTTCACCGCCATCAGCGTGTTGTCGTAGACGTACAGGCCCGCCATGTCGCGGACGCTGACCGGCCCGGCGGGGAAGACCGCGGTCCGGCTGAACGGCGCGGCGATGGACAGCACCGGCAGGGAGGCGTCGGCCGTGCCCTCCAGGGCCTCGGCGACCGTCTCGGCCTGCACCTTCTGGATGTAGTCCACGATCGCGGTGTCCTTGTAGGGGGACTCCGCCGCCGACAGCTGCTCCTTCGACTGGGCCACGACCGTGTTGACGTACTTGACCGTGGTCTCGTGCTGCTCCTTCATGAGCGCGACGATCTTCGGGTCCTCGGCCACGGTGTTGGTGTTCAGCAGCGTCGCGGACTTGCCGACGACCGTCCACTTTCCGCGCTTCTTGGCGAGCCGGAAGTCCAGCACGCTCAGCCGCTGGCCCCACTTGCCTGGCTCGGAGAGCAGGACCTGCTCGCCGGTGACCTTGTTGGTGACGAACTTCTCCGGCACCTCGTTGTGCGCGTGCCCGAACAGCACCGCGTCGACGCCCGGGACCTGCTCGGCCACCAGGGCGGAGGCGTTCTCGATCGGCAGGTCGCCGCCGTAGGACGACATCCCGTTGTCACCCGCGTGCGCGGTGACCACGACCACGTCGGCGCCGAGGCCGCGGATGACCGGCACCCACTTCTTGGCGGTCGCGACCAGGTCGGTGAAGCGCAGCCTGCCCTCGACGTTGGCCTTGTCCCAGATGGCCACGCCCGGGTTGGTCAGGCCGAGCACGCCGACCCTGATCGGCTTGTCGCCCCGGACCTTCATGGTCTTGATGGTGAACGGCCGGTAGGCGGGCAGGCCGCTCCTGGCGTGCACGGCGTTGGCGCCGAGCACCGGGGCCTTCATCTGCTTGACCCAGGTGGCCAGCAGCGGCAGGCCGTAGTTGAACTCGTGGTTGCCGAGCGTCACCGCGTCGTAGCCGATGGCGTTCATCGCGCGGGCCATCGGGTGGAGCTTCCCGGTCTCGTGGACCGGCTCGACCTTGGCGTAGTAGTACGCCAGCGGGGTGCCCTGGATGGTGTCACCGGAGTCGAAGAGCAGGGTGCGGTCCGCACCGCGTTCGGCCCTGACCTGATTGACGAGGGTCGAGACCTTGGCGAGACCGACGTCGTTGTTCCGGCTGTCGGTGAACTCGGCGTTCTTGAAGTAGTCCCAGTTGAGGGTGTTGCCGTGGAGGTCGGAGGTGCCCATCACGGTCACCGTCACGGTCTTCGCGGGGGAGGACGCCGAGGCGGCCGCGGGTGCGGCCAGCGCCGCCACCGTGGCCACGCCGACGACGGCGAGCTTCTTACTGTGCATGTGACCGGAGAGTAACCAGATCAGGTCGCTCTCCGGTCACGGCGCGCTCACCGGTCGGGCGGATGTCCCTCACCGGCCGCCCGGAGGCATGCCGGGCGGGCCGCGCCGGGTCCCCGGCGGATCGTCGCCTGGTCGTCGGCGACCGGAGCGGAGGCGGTCACCGGGACACCGTGATCCGCTCGGCCAGCGGGAGGGAGACCCGCACGCCGTACCCTCCGGCGGGCAGGGGGCCGGCCGACAGGCGGCCGTGGAAGAGCGCGACCCGCTCGCGCACGCCGACCAGGCCGTGACCGGACCCGCCGCCGGGGGCGCCGGGGATACGGCCGTCGCGCGGGCCGTCGTCGACGATGTCCAGGCAGAGCGCCCGGGGCCGGTAGGAGATGGTCACCCGGGAGCGGGTGGGACCGGCGTGCCGGAGCGTGTTGGTGAGCGCCTCCTGGACGATCCGGTAGGCCGACAGGTCCAGGCCCGCCGGGAGCCGCGCCGGGGTGCCCTCGACGGTCAGCGACACGTCGAGCCCGGCCGCGCGCGCCTGCTCCACCAGGTCGTCCAGCAGGGCCAGGCCGGGCTGCGGGGAGAGCCCCCCGCCCTCCCGGCCGGTGCGGAGCAGCCCGACCATGCGGCGCAGCTCCTCCACGGCCTCGCGCCCCGTCTCCTCCACCACGTTCAGCGCCTCGCGCTGGGCGACCTGGCCGGGATCGAGCATCAGCCGCGCCGCCCCCGTCTGCATGACCATCGCGCTGACGCTGTGCGCGACGACGTCGTGCAGTTCCCGGGCGATCCGGACCCGCTCCTCGGTCACCGCCTCCCGGGCGAGCAGCTCGCCGCGCTCCTCCGCCTGGACCGCGAGTTCCCGCGCGCGCAGCGCGAGCCGCCGGTGGCGCCGTGCGGTCACGCCCGCGCCGACCACGGTGGCGCACGCCGCCAGCGCGACCGCCGCCTCACCCGGCCCCGCGCTCCCGGACGGCCACGCGACCGCGGCCAACGCGGCCGTGCCGGCCACCGCGAGCAGCCACTCGGCGACGGCGGGAGGCGGACGGTGACCCATGAGGTCGAGGGTAGAACGGATCTTCGGCCATGAAATCCACCTTCGGGCGGATACCGAGCCGGATGAGCCTCGACGGTGCGCGGACGGACGGTCCCCGGCCTCCTCCCGCCGTCCGCGCTCACGCCCGCCGCCGCTCCGCCGGTGACGCGGTCACTTCTCCACGGAGGACATGTCCGCGTAGCGGTCGCCGCGCACGGCGCCGCTGGGCACGGCGGTCTCCAGGGCGGCGACCTGGGCGGCGGTCAGCGTGATGCCGGCCGCCGCCGCGTTCTCCTCCAGGTAGCGCAGCCGCTTGGTGCCCGGGATCGGGACGACGTCCTCGCCCCGGGTCAGCAGCCAGGCCAGCGCGAGCTGGGCCGGGGTGCAGCCCACCTCGTCGGCGATCTTGCGGACCTCCGCGACGAGCTCCTCGTTGCGGGCCCCGCTCTCGCCGGTGAAGCGGGGCAGGTGCCTGCGGAAGTCGCCGTCGGGCAGCTGCTCGGCCGGCGGCAGGGTCCCGCCGAGCAGGCCCCGGCTGATCGGGGAGTAGGCCACCAGCGCGATGCCCAGCTCCCGCGCGACCGGCAGGATCTCCTCCTCGATGCCCCGGGTGAACAGCGAGTACTCGCTCTGCAGCGCGGCGACGGGGTGGACCGCGTGCGCCCGGCGCAGGGTCTCGGCGTTCACCTCCGAAAGGCCGAGATGGGCGACCTTGCCCGCGGCGACGAGCTCGGCCATCGCGCCGACGGTCTCCTCGATCGGCACCCGCGTGTCGCGGCGGTGCATGTAGTACAGGTCGATGTGGTCGACGCCGAGCCTGCCCAGGGAGGCGTCGCAGGCCTGCCGGACGTACTCGGGGCGGCCGTCGATGGCGCGCGCGGCCGGGTCGTCGCCCCGGACGATGCCGAACTTGGTGGCCAGCACCACCCGGTCCCTGCGGCCGGCGATCGCCCGCCCGACCAGTTCCTCGTTGTGGCCTCTGCCGTACATGTCCGCGGTGTCGAGGAAGTCCACCCCGAGCTCCAGCGCCCGGTGGATGACGGCGATCGACTCGGACTCGTCGGCCGGGCCGTAGAACTCCGACATCCCCATGCAGCCGAGCCCGATGGCGGACACCTCGGGGCCTGCGGCGCCCAGACGTCGCTTGTTCATGTGATCTCCATGGCGTGGTAGGAATCGATCTTGTGGTCGAGGGCGGCGAGGTCCTCGTTGAGCCGGGCGATCCGCTCCCGCACCCGCTCGCGGTGGACCTCGAGCATGCGCCGCCGCTCGGCCGCGGTCTCCGGTCCCTGGCGGCGCAGGGCGGCGTAGCGGCACATGTCGGCGATCGGCATCCCGGTCGTGCGCAGCTTCGTCAGGAACTCCAGCCAGGCGAGGTCGGAACCGGCGTAGGTGCGGTGGCCCGCCGCGTCGCGTTCCACCTCGTGGATGAGCCCGATCCGCTCGTAGTAACGGAGCGTGTGCGCGCTCAGCCCCGAGGTGCGCGCGGCCTCCTGGATGGTGATGCCCATGGGCACCACCGTGCACCTTTGAGCGCACTCCAAGTCAAGCGGCCCCGCCGCCGGTCCGCCGGTCGGCGGGGCCTCTCCCCGTCCCCGCACCCTGAGGGGGAGGGCCCTACCCCCGGGGGCGTCCGCGCAGCTCACCGGCCCGCCCCGGAGGGCGTCCCCCTGAGGCGTCCCGTACCTGCCGCGGGTGTCCCTCCGGGGTCGCTCAGGGCCGCTTGGGGATCATCTCGGATGGCCCGTGACCTGGCCCGCGGCGATCGTTGGGGCATGGCGAGCACAGCGACTTCGGGAACCAGGACGATGCTTGTCGGCTACGCGGCGATCGGCGCCGGGGCCCTGTCCATGCTGGGGCTGCACGTGGCCGCGGGCCTCGATCCGCTGCACACCGTGATCAGCGAGTACGCGTTCGAGCCGGACGGCTGGCTGCTGCCGACCTCGCTGACGCTCTTCGCGGTGGGCGCGACGGCCTTCGCGGTGCTGCTGGCCCGCCGCGGCGAGGACCGGCAGGCGGCGCTGCTCGTCGGACTCTGGGGGCTGTGCATGCTGCTGGTCGGGGCCTTCCCCACCGACCGGCCCGGGGTGCCGCTGTCGATGTCGGGCGGCATCCACCGCTACGCCGCGTTCGCCGCCTTCCTGGCGATGCCGGCCGCAGGGCTGATCCTGGCCCGGCGGTACGAGGGCCGGCCGTACGCCCGGGCGGTGAGGGCGCTGAGCCTGCTCTCGCTGGGTGTGCTGGTCCTGGTGGTGGTCCCGTACGCGGTGCGGATGCTCGGCATGGAGCCGGCCGGGGTGCCGGCCGGGGTGGTCCAGCGGGTGGTGGTCGTCTCCGAGGTCGCGGTGCTGGTGCTGCTCGGACTGGTGCTGGCCGTCGGCGGGCGGCCGCACGGGGCCGGGTGCTCAGCCGAGACGGGCGGCGAGCCTGCCGTAGGCGGCCAGGGCCAGCTCCCAGCAGCGGCCGGCGTCGAGGCCGGTGGCGACCAGCGCGTTCGCCGGGCCGTCCGGGTGGCGGACGGCGACCGCCGTGCCCGCGGTCTCCGGCCCGCCCGTGTCGACGGTGACGCGGGCGGGTACGGCCGGCACCACCCGGGGGTCGACCACCCGGGCGACCGCGCAGGCGTCGTGGACCGGCGGCCCCTGCGCGGGGTCGTCCCCGCGGGCCCGGCCGTAGGACTCCACGCACGGGACGAGCAGCTCGCGGCCGAGCCGTCCCAGCGCCCGCATGCGCTGCCGTACGGCGGGGCCCGCCCTGGCCCGCGCGGAGACGCCGAGGCCGATGGCGGTCACCGGCCGGCCCGCCCCGAACACGACCGCGGCGGCCTCGGGGTCGGCGGCCAGGTTGAACCCCGGGTCCGGCCCGGCGGCGCCCGGCGGGGCGGCGGGCCCGGGGGGACCGCCCACGACGACGAGGTCGCGGGCCCACTCGGAGACCCGCGGCTCCTGCCGCAGCGCCAGCGCCACGTTGGTCAGCGGGCCGATCGCGATCAGGACGACCTCGCCGGGGCGGTCCCGGACCGTCTCGGCGATGAAGTCCGCGGCGTGGCCGTCCGCGGCGGGCAGGAGCGGCTCCGGCAGCACGGCGGCCCCGAGGCCGGACGGCCCGTGCGCGCGGCCGGTGCGCTCCGGGCCGTCCCGCACCAGCGCGCGTGGGCTCCCGGGCACGACCGGTACGCCGTGCGCACCGAGGAACTCGCGTAGCCGGAGCGCGTTGCCGGTGGCGCGCTCCAGGGAGACGTTCCCGGCGACCGTGGTGACGCCCAGGACCTCCAGCTCCGGGCTGCCGAGGGCGAACGCGAGGGCCAGCGCGTCGTCGACGCCGGGATCGCAGTCGACGATCACCTTGGTGGGCGCCATGGACGGCACCGTACACCCGTTGACGTGATCCGCCTCACAGCCCTACGTTCGCATGAACCGACCAGTCGGTACGAAACGGGTGTGTGGAGGGTGCGCACGTCGTCGAACGCCAGCTCCGGGACCGGCCCGACCGTGGAGACCGTGCGCGGCCCCGTGCCCGTCGCCGACCTCGGCCCCACCCTCATGCACGAGCACGTCTTCGTCCTGTCCACCGAGCACCTGGACAACTACGGCCGCGGCTCCTGGTGGGACGAGGAGTTCCGGGTCGCCGACGCGGTCGCCAAGCTGCGGAACGTCGCCGCCAAGGGCGTGCGCACGATCGTCGACCCCGCGGTCTGGGGGCTCGGCCGCTATCTCCCGCGGGTCCAGCGGGTGGCCGAGCAGGTGCCGGAGCTGAACGTCGTCGTCGCCACCGGGCTCTACTCCTACGACGCGATCCCCCACCAGTACGAGCACCGCGGCCCCGGCCTGCTGCTGGACATGCCCGAGCCGATGGTCGAGGACTTCGCGCGCGACCTGACCGAGGGCGTCGCCGACACCGGCGTCCGGGCGGCCTTCCTCAGGTGCGTGGTCGAGAGCAAGGGGCTGACCCCCGGCGTCGAGCGCATCTGCCGCGCGGTGGCCCGCACGCACCTGCGGACCGGGGCGCCGATCACCGTGCACACCGACTCGTCCACGCGGAGCGGCCTGCCCGCCCTCGGCCTGTTCGCCGAGGAGGGCGTCGACCTGACCAAGGTCGTGGTCGGCCACGCCGGCGACAGCAACGACCTGGACTACCTGATGCGGCTGGCCGACACCGGGGCGACGCTCGGCATGGACCGGTTCGGGCTCGACCTGTACAATCCGACGCCGCAGCGGGTGGCGACCGTCGCGGCGCTGTGCGAGCGCGGCTACGCCGACCGGATGGTGCTCAGCCACGACGCCGCCTGCTTCATGGACTACTTCGGCGACGCCTGGGACGGCACGCTGAGCCAGGCCGCGCCCAACTGGCGCTTCGACCACATCCACGACGACGTGCTCCCGGCGCTGCGCGAGGCCGGGGTGAGCGACGCGCAGATCGAGCAGATGCTCGTCGGGAACCCGCGGCGGTACTTCTCCTGACGGCCGCCGGCCCGCCCGGTCACCCGGCGCAGCGTGGTCAGCTCCCGCTCCACCGCCAAGCAGGCGCCGGTGCTGTGGCGCTTCGCCAGCGGCGCGGCGGCCTTCGGCGTCTTCGTCGACGCCGAGCGCTGCTGGGTCGGCAACCAGCGGGGCGACGTCTACACCGTCACCCACGGCGGCACCGTCACCGGCCGCTTCCGGCTGCCCGACGGCGTCAAGTGCATCGTCGCCGACGACTTCTGGATCTACGCGGGCGCCGACGACGGCAAGGTCTACGACCTCAGCGGCAAGGTGCCCCGGGTCGCCTACGAGATCGCCGAGGACGTCGACATCTACTGGCTCGACATCCACGACGGCGTGCTCGGCGTCTCCGACCGGGCCGGGCGGATCACCGCCATCGACCACGAGGACGAGTTCCAGTGGGCGCGCACCGGTTACGGGCAGTACGCCTGGATGGTCCGCTGCGACGGCGAGGCCGTCTACCACGGCACCACCACGGGCGTGGCCCGCTACGACGCCGCCGACGGCACCCCCGCCTGGCGGGCCGACCTGCGCGGCGAGGTGCTGTTCGGCTGGCAGGAGGCCGCCTCGGTCTACGCGGGCACCTCCGACGGCGCGGTGCACCGCCTCCGCAAGTCCGACGGCGCCACCGAGGCGGTCTACCGCTGCGACGCGACCGTCTTCTCCTGCGCCACCGCCCCCGGCGGCCGCTACGTCTTCGCCGGGGACAACCACTCCTCGATCTACTGCTTCGCCGCCGACGGCACCCGCCTGTGGAAGCTGGGCACCGGCTGCGGCTCGGCCTTCTCGATGCAGTACCTCGACGACCGCCTCTACATCGTCACCACCGACGGCACACTGGCCTGCATCGACGCCACCGAGGCCGCGATCGGGGCGGCGCAGGCCGGCACCGTCCCCGAGCCGGTGGACGTCAAGGCAGCGGCGGGCCTGGCCGCGGTGGAGCCGGCCGTGACGCTGGAGACCGCCTCGCAGATCGCCGTCGACGCGGGCGGCGGCGTGGTCGTCGAGTGCGTCCGCGAGGGCGACCGGCTCCGGGTGCGGGTGGTCAGCGAGGGCTACGACTCCGGATGGAACGTGCAGTTCCCCAAGGGCGTGCGGGAGGCGGGCGCCCGCTACGTCGTCGAGGGCGTGCGGCCCTCCGCCCAGGACGGCTTCTACCGCGCCTACGGAGACATCCGGCGCCTGGTCTGACGCGGGCGGCCGGGTCCCCCTCGCGGGAGCGCCCGGTCCGGGAGCACCGCGGCGGCGCTCCCGGCGCGAGGAGGGACCCGGCGGACGGCCGGCGGTCACCTCCCGGCAACGCCGCGGCCACCTTCCACCGGTTGGCTGGGGCCATGGCATGGCCGGAGAGCGACGTCGTCGGGATGCACGTCGGCGAGCCCGTCACCGTCTACGGGAAGGTCGCCCTGACGCCCGCCGGGGAGCTCGCCCACGAGGGGAACCGCGTCCCCGACATCGCCGTCCTGGACGCCCGGCGCCTGGTGGTCGGCTGGCGGGCGGGCGTGCGGGACGCGCGCGACCCCACCCCGACCGACCAGGGCTCCATCATGTACGGCAGGTCGCAGGACGGCGGCGCGACCTGGACGACGGGTGTGCTGGCGCGGGCGACCGCCACCCGCCGCTACCACTACGTCGTCTTCCTCCGCGACGGCGGCACCCTGTACGCGCTGCTCGGCCTGATCCGGGTCGGCGAGGACCGGGACCGGGCGGGGAACGTGGACGGCTTCCCCACCGAGCTGACGGTCAAGCGCAGCACCGACGCCGGGCTGACCTGGACCGACGTCCCGGTCACCGTGGACGTTCCGGCCAACGGCCGGGGCGTGGTGGTCGCCGGGAAACCGCTCCGGTACGGCGGGCTCTGGCTGGTGCCGTACTGGCGGCAGGCGGGCGGCACCACCCGGGCCGGGGTGCTGCGCTCGGCGGACCTGAGCACCTGGACCTCCGGAGCCCTGGCGGAGAACCCGCCCGGCGTCGCGGTCGAGGAACCGCAGCTCGCCGTCGCCCAGCACGACCCCGGCACGCTCGTCATGGTGACCCGCACCCTCGACCTGCGGGGCGGGGCGTCGGCGGCCGAGCGCGAGGCGCGCTACCGCACCCACACGGCCCACTGCGCCACCGCGGCCAGCACCGACGCGGGGCTGACCTGGACGCCGATGACGTTGGACGAGGACCTGCCGAACCACTACGTCAAGACGTTCTTCGCCGGTGACTCCGCCGGGCGCCACCTGGCGATCTACAACACGTTCGCCGGGCCGTTCACCGGGCCCTCGGAGAGCAGGCCGGACCAGTACCGGGAGGTCCTGCACTACAAGGTCAGGCGGCCCGGCGAGCCGTGGGGGCCGGGCCGGCTCTTCGCCGACGGCAGGCGGCTGACCCGGGGCGCGGCGCGCGGCTGGGACGTCTACCCCAGCGCCGAGGAGTACGAGCCGGGCCGGTTCTTCGTCGTCTGGGAGCACAACCAGACCAACATCAGGGTCGCCCGGCTCGACATCACCCGCGACCCGCCCGCCGGCGACCTGCTGACCGCCGGCTGGGAGCTGGGCGGCGGCGCACGCCGTACCGCCGCCGGAGGGTTCCTGCTGCGCAGTGCCGGGACGGCGGCGAGCTGGGCGACCTGCCCGCTCGACATCCGCCTGGCCTGCGACTTCACTCTGGAGTTCCGCGGCCGGATCGACGACGACAGCGTGCTGGACCCCCGGACCGGCGCCGGCGTCTGCCTCGGCGCGAAGGTCGCCGACGGCGCCCGGCGGCTGATGCTGACCGTGCAGCGCGGCGGGGTCTGGACCATGCGCAAGGGCTCGTCCGTCTGGGAGCGGGTGCACGCGGCGGACGACGCCGGGCGCCCGGCCACCTGGCGGGTGACCGTGGACAGCGCCGGTGTGGCCCGCCTGCGGCGCGACGGCGCGGACACCGGCGCCTCCTGGGTGGTCCAGAACAGCCGGGAGACGCCGCAGGTCACGCACTGGGTGACCGGCACCCCCGGCGGGAACGCGGCCGCGGCCACCGTCGAGTGGACCCGCCTGACCCCGGCCCTGCCCGAGGTGTGACGGGCCGTCCCGGGTCCGGCCGCGGGGGAGGAGCGGACCCGGGTCCGGGCGCCCGCCGCGGCGGGCCGGTCCGCGGGCGGTACGGCATCGGGCCGTCCGGCCGCCGGGGCACGCGGTAGCTTTGGGGCGTCCATGACTAGGGGAAGAAGATCGTGACGACTTCTATTCATCAGCGGATCGCCGAAGAGCTGGGCGTACGCGAGCGGCAGGTGCAGGCCGCGGTGGAGCTGCTCGACGGCGGGGCCACGGTGCCGTTCATCGCGCGCTACCGCAAGGAAGCCACGGGGATGCTCGACGACGCGCAGCTGCGCACGCTCGAGGAGCGGCTGCGCTACCTGCGCGAGCTGGAGGAGCGGCGCACGGCGATCCTGGAGTCGATCCGGAGCCAGGGCAAGCTCGACGACGCCCTCGAAGCGCAGATCATGGCGGCCGACTCCAAGGCCCGCCTGGAGGACATCTACCTGCCCTACAAGCCCAAGCGGCGCACCAAGGCGCAGATCGCGCGCGAGAACGGGCTCGAGCCGCTCGCCGACACCCTGCTCGCCGACCCGCGGACCGACCCGCAGGCCGCCGCCGCGGCCTTCGTCAGCGAGCAGGTGCCCGACGCCGCCGCCGCGCTGGACGGCGCCCGGGCCATCCTCGTCGAGCGCTTCAGCGAGGACGCCGACCTGGTCGGCGAGCTGCGCGAGCGCATGTGGAACCGGGGCCGGCTGGTGGCGGCGGTGCGCGAGGGCAAGGAGGAGGCCGGCGCGAAGTTCTCCGACTACTTCGACTTCGCCGAGCCCTTCACCAAGCTGCCGTCGCACCGCGTCCTGGCGATGTTCCGGGGGGAGAAGGAGGAGGTCCTCACCCTCACCCTGGAGCCGGAGGAGGAGCCCACCGGCTCCTACGAGGCGGCCATCGCCCACCGCTTCGGCATCTCCGACCAGGGCCGGCCCGCCGACAGGTGGCTGGCCGACACCGTGCGCTGGGCCTGGCGCACCCGCATCCTCGTCCACCTCGGCATCGACCTGCGCACCCGCATGTGGCAGGCGGCCGAGGACGAGGCGGTCCGGGTCTTCGCCGCCAACCTGCGCGACCTGCTGCTCGCCGCCCCCGCGGGCACCCGGCCGACGATGGGCCTCGACCCCGGCCTGCGCACCGGCGTGAAGGTCGCGGTGGTCGACGGGACCGGCAAGGTCGTGGCGACCGACACGATCTACCCGCACGAGCCGCGCCGCCAGTGGGACCAGTCCCTGGCCACCCTCGCCAAGCTCGCCAGGGAGCACGCGGTGGAGCTGGTCGCCATCGGCAACGGCACCGCCTCCCGGGAGACCGACAAGCTCGCCGGCGAGCTGGTCAAGCTCGTCCCGGGCCTGACCAAGGTCGTGGTCTCGGAGGCCGGGGCGTCGGTCTACTCCGCCTCCGCCTACGCCTCGCAGGAGCTGCCCGGCCTGGACGTCTCGCTGCGCGGCGCGGTCTCCATCGCCCGCCGCCTGCAGGACCCGCTGGCCGAGCTCGTCAAGATCGACCCCAAGTCGATCGGCGTCGGCCAGTACCAGCACGACGTCGCCGAGACCAAGCTCTCCCGCTCGCTCGACGCGGTCGTCGAGGACTGCGTGAACGCGGTCGGCGTGGACGTCAACACCGCCTCGGCGCCGCTGCTGACCAGGGTGTCGGGCATCACCTCCACCCTCGCGGAGAACATCGTGGCCCACCGCGACGCGTGCGGCCCGTTCCGCTCCCGCAGGGCGCTCAAGGACGTGCCCAGGCTCGGCCCGAAGGCCTTCGAGCAGTGCGCGGGCTTCCTGCGCATCCCCGACGGCGACGACCCGCTCGACGCCTCCAGCGTGCACCCCGAGGCCTACCCGGTGGTGCGGCGCATCCTGTCGGCCACCGGCGGCGAGATCACCCGGCTGATCGGCAACACCGCGGTGCTGCGCTCCCTGAAGCCGCAGGACTTCGTGGACGACACCTTCGGCCTGCCGACCGTCACCGACATCCTCGCCGAGCTGGAGAAACCCGGCCGCGACCCGCGCCCGGCGTTCAAGACCGCGACCTTCGCCGAGGGCGTGGAGAAGATCTCCGACCTGGCGCCCGGCATGGTGCTGGAGGGCGTGGTCACCAACGTCGCGGCGTTCGGCGCGTTCGTCGACGTCGGCGTGCACCAGGACGGCCTGGTCCACGTCTCGGCCATGTCGCGCACCTTCGTCAAGGACCCGCGCGAGGTGGTCAAGCCCGGCGACATCGTCCGGGTGAAGGTGCTCGACGTCGACATCCCGCGCAAGCGCATCTCGCTCACCCTCCGCCTGGAGGACGAGACCGACGCGCGTCCCGACCGGTCCGGCCAGGGCCGCGGTGGCGACCGGAACCGGGACCGGGGCCGTGACCAGGGGCGCGACCGCGGCGGCGACGGGAACCGGCGCGGGGACGGCCGGCAGGACCGGAGCGGCCGGCAGCAGGGCGGGCAGCGTGGTGGACAGCGCGGGGGGCAGCGCGACGTGCCGGGCGGCGCGATGGCCGAGGCCCTGCGCCGCGCCGGGCTCGGCGGCTCCGGCGGCCGGTGACCCGGCCCGCGGCGGCCTGACGGCCCCCGGCCCGCCGGATCCCGTGTCCGGCGGGCCGGGCCGTACGGTTCCGGAGGCCGGAGCGGCGGCCGGGGGCCGCGGCGGCTACCCTTGGCCGTCATGATCGAGTCGATGGTGAACAGACGGTTCCCTGTACTGCTCGCGGCGGTGGCGCTGACCGCCGCCGCCTGCGGCGGCGCCGATGGGACCTCCTCGTCCGCGCCGTCCCCCGCCGCCCCTCCCGCCTCCGGTCAGCCGTCCGCGCAGTCGTCCGGACCCCCGGCGAAGCAGGAGCAGACCCGCGAGGTCACCCTGGAGGTGGACGGCACGGGCAAGCTCATGCAGCCGATCGTCTACATCGCCGGCGATCAGGGCACCGAGTCGGACGCCACCCTGCCGTGGAAGAAGACCGTGACGCTCGAACTGACCCCGGCCGAGCAGGAGGTCGGGGTCCTGATCTCGATCATCCCCGGCTCGTTCCGCGACTCGGGCGGCAAGCTCGTGCCGGGTGAGTGCCGCATCCTCGTCGACGGCGAGGAAGTCGCCACCAACGAGGGCGGCGAGAGCATGTGCAAGCACACCCTGCACTGACGGTGAGGATGTAGGTGAACGCCTCCCGGCGGAGCCCGGCTCCTGCTCCGACCGGGTGATCGGGAGTCCGGGCGGGGGCGTCCCCGGCCCGGGCTCCCGCCCGGTGGGCGCGGTCAGCGTGACGTGCGGGCCAGGGCCTCCAGCGCCGGGCCGGTGAGGCGGTACCTGTCCCAGCCCTCGACCTCCCGCGCGCCGATCGACCGGTAGAACTCGATCGTGGGGGAGTTCCAGTCGAGGACCGACCACTCGAAGCGGCCGTAGCCGCGCGCCACGCAGATGCGGGCCAGCTCCGCGAGCAGCGCCTTGCCGTGCCCGGCACCCCGGTGCTCGGGGCGGACGAAGAGGTCCTCCAGGTAGATGCCGTGCCGGCCCTGCCAGGTCGAGTAGCTCAGGAACCACAGGGCGAACCCCGCGATCCGCTCCCCCTCGGCGGCGATGTGGCAGAACAGGGCGGGGGCCGGTCCGAAGAGGTGCTCGTGGAGCCGCTCGGGGGTCGCCTCGACCTGGTCCAGGGCCTTCTCGTACTCGGCGAGTCCGCGGATCATGTCGATGACCGCCGGGACGTCCTCCGGCGTTGCGGGACGGATCATGCGGAGATTCTAGAAGGGACCGTTCCGGGTGGATCGCGGCCGGTCGGGATAGTCTGCTGGTCGCACGTGCGGTTCCTCCCGGATGCCGCGGGACGGCCGCCACGGGCGGGGAGGGCATCATGGCCGGTACGGCGTTGCGGGCGGGCGATCCCGCGCAGATCGGCCCCTACCGGCTGCTGGGCCGGCTGGGCCGCGGCGGGCAGGGGGTCGTCTACCTCGGGCAGGCGGAGGGCGGCGACCGGGTGGCGGTCAAGGTGCTCGACCGCGGGCTGGCCGGGGACCGGTCGGCCCGGGAGCGGTTCGTCCGGGAGATCGAGGTGGCCCGGCAGGTCGCCGAGTTCTGCACCGCCCGGGTGCTCGACGCCGGGGAGAGCGACGCCGGCCTCTACGTGGTGAGCGAGTTCATCGACGGGCCCTCCCTGCAGCAGGCCATCACCGAGGGCGGTCCCCGGGACGGGGCGGCGCTGCAGCGCATCGCGGTGGGCACGGTCACGGCGCTCGCCGCGATCCACCAGGCGGGCATCGTGCACCGCGACTTCAAGCCGGCCAACGTGCTGCTCGCCCCGGACGGCCCGCGCGTCATCGACTTCGGCATCTCCCGGGCGCTGGACGCCTCGGCCTCCCTCACCAGCGGGGTGGTCGGCACCCCGACCTACATGTCGCCGGAGCAGATCGCCGGAGAGCGGGCCGGGCCCGCCTCGGACGTGTTCAGCTGGGCGGTGACGACGGTCTTCGCCGCGACCGGCAGGCCCGCCTTCGGCGCCGACACCATCCCCGCCGTGCTCCACCGGATCCTCAACGCCGAGCCCGACCTGTCCGGGGTGCCGGAGTCCCTCCGGCAGGTGGTCGCCGACTGCCTGGCGAAGGACCCCGCCGCCCGGCCCGCCGCCGCCGACCTGCTGCTCCGGCTCATCCGGCAGGAGCGGCCCGGGACGCCCCCGGTCCTCCCCTCCGGGGCCGCACCGGGGCTCTCCTCCGGCCGGGCGCCGGGTGCCCCCGCCGGATCCGCGGGCCCGGCCCCCCGGACGGGTCCGGGGACGGGCCCCGCGTCCTGGGCGGGGCAGGCCGCGGGTCCCGCGGCGGATCCCGCGTCCTGGGCGGGGCAGGCATGGCCGACCGGCCCGTCCGCGGGGAGCGCCGAGCCCGCCGTACCGTCCGCGCAGGGCGCGCCGCCGACGGTGCCGAGGTGCCTCGCTCCGGGCGGGAGCGGCGCGGCCGGGTCGGGGACCCGGCGCAGGGGCGTGCTCGCCGGTGCGGCCGGGATGGCCGTCGCGGTCGTCGCGGCCGGGGCCGCCGTCCTGCTGGCGCAGGGACCGGCGGGGCGGAGCGGTCCGTCGACCGGCCCCGTGGCCGTGACCGCGGGCGGCGCCTCCCCGGGCCCCGTCGGCTCCTCGGGCGGCGGCGGCACGCCGGAGACCGGCTCCTCTCCCACGCCGAGCGCGGCCGCCACCGGGACCGCGCAGACCGCCGCCACCCCGCTGCCCAGCCCGGGCACGCCCGTCGGGAAGTGGACGAGCAAGCAGGTGGGCGGGGCCCTGCGCGGCCACGGAGGCGGCGCCGAGGACGTCGCGGTCGCCGAGGCCGGGGGCGGGCCCGTCATCGCCTCCGGCGACCAGGGCGGGACCGTCCGGCTCTGGGACCCGGCCACCGGCAGGCAGACCACGAAGATGACCGAGCATTCCGCGTGGGTCGGCGAGATCGAGACGGTGCGGCTCGGCGGCAGGACCGTCGTGGTCTCCGGGAGCTTCGACAGGACCGTCCGGCTCTGGGACCCGGCCACCGGCAAGCGGATCGGCAAGCCCATCGCCACCGGCTCCGAGGTCTACGCGCTGGCGACCGCCGTCGTGGACGGGGAGCCGATCGCGGTGGTCGGCGGCGGGGACGGCCGACTCCGCGTCTGGAACCTGGCCACCGGCGAACGCGTCGGGAGGACACGGGACACGCGCGGCGGCACGGTGTTCGCGGTGGCCGTCGCCGAGGTCGACGGGGAGCCCGTCGTGTTCACCGGCGCGAAGGACGGCAGAGTGCTCCGCTGGGGCCTGCGCGGGGGAGAGCCGCTGGAGGTCGGAAGGCAGAACGGGTACGTCTCCGCGCTCGCCACGGCCGAGCCGGACGGCCGGCTCGCGGTGCTCTCGGCCGGCGGTGACCAGGTGATCCACGTGGACGACGCGTCCGGGAGCGGGCCGGTCCGCTCGCCGATCACCGGGCACACCGGATGGATCTTCACACTCGCGGTCGCCCGGGTCGGCGAGACGACCGTCGTGGTCTCCGGGAGCAACGACTCCACCGCGCGGGTCACCGATCTGGCCACGGGGAAGGCCGCCGGGAAGCCGTTCAGGGATCACGACCACAACGTGTTCGGCTCGGCGGTGACGGAGCTGGACGGCCGTCCCGTGGTCGTCACCGCGGGCGGCGACGGCACCGTGCGGATCTGGCGGCTCGGCTGAGCGGTCCGCGGGGCGCGTCCGCGCGGTGAGGCGGTCCCCGGGGGTCCGGGCCGTGGGATCCGGCCGCGACGGGCCGGGTCACGGGGGTCCGGTCGAGGTGCCGGGCCGGGCCGCGGGGTCCGGCCGGGGCTCAGCCGCAGGAGACCTCGGTGAAGGCCGGGGGTTCGGGGGCGGCGCCGACGAAGCCGATGCCGGTGACGGCGGCGCCGGGCGCCAGGACGGGGTCCTGCTCGGGGGCGTGGATCATCCCGATGGGCCCGCTCACCATGTGGGTGCCCTTCCACGCCTGGGTGATCGTCGTGCCGAGGGGGAAGGTCCACTGGATGTACCAGCCGCGCATGGGCTCGTCGGTGAGGTTCTCGATCGTCGCCTCGGCGCGGTAGCCGCCCGGCCAGGTCTCGGCCAGCCGTACCGTGGCCGTGCACCGGGGGGAGGCCGCCGCGGACGGCGTGGCGGGGTGGGCGGGGGAGGAGGACGGCACCGCGGGCGGGGAGGACGGGGCCGCGGGCGGGGAGGACGGGGCCGCGGGCGGGGAGGCGCCCGCCGCGGCCGCGGGGTGGGCGGCCGCATGCCCGCCCGGCCGCCCGGCCTCGGGAGGATCGGCGAGGCAGGCCGCCGCGAGCAGCGCCACCGCGGTGCCCAGGGAGGCGGCGCCCAGCAGCGTCGTCGTCTTCGCGCGTGGCACGGCGGGCCTCCTCTGCGGGCGTTCACGGGGTCTCCGGGCTCTCCCGGAGGAGGGACGGGGCGGTCCCGGCCGGAAGGGAGGACCGGCCGGGACCGCGGGTCGTCAGGGACTGGTGCAGGTGAGCGTCGGGGAGCCGGCGCCGCCGTTGGCGGTGAACCCGAAGGTGGTCGAGCCGTTCGCCGGGATCGACCGGTTCCAGTCGGCGTTCTTCACCGTCACGGAGGAGCCGGAGACCGTGTGGGTGCCGCTCCACAGACTGTTGATGGTGCTGCCGCCGGGCAGCGTCCAGGTGACGGTCCAGCCGTTGAGCGCGGAGCCGCCGGAGTTGGTCACGGTGACCTCGCCCTGGTAGCCGCCGGACCAGGAGCTGACGGTCTTGAAGGAGGCGGTGCACGCGGCGGGCCCGCCGGTGGGGGTGCTGGTCGGGGTCGCGGTCGGGCCGGGGTCGGGGGTGGTGTCGCGGCCGACGCCGGTCACCTCGCCGTTGCCGCCGTCGAAGACGACGTCGGAGCAGTTGTAGAAGGTCTCGGCGCTGTCGGAGCGCTTCCACACCGAGTAGATGATGTGGCGGCCGGACTTGCCGGAGGGCAGGGTCGCGTTCCAGTAGTAGTGGGCGTCGTTGGTGCCCGGCGAGCCGACGCTGTCGGGGTGGTCGGCGGTGTGGAAGGGCTGCTCCTCCAGGTCGTCCCAGCCGAGCGGCTCGTTGGGGTTCCAGCCGTCCTTGGTGACGTACAGGTAGAACCAGCCGGGGTGGGCGGCCCACTTGTTGTACTTGAACTGGATCTGCTTCCCGGCGGTCAGGTGGGTGACCGGCCAGTCGCTGCGGGCCAGGTCGTAGCCGCGGAAGCCGGGGTTGCCGCCGCTGCACAGCTGCCCGTCGGGGATGAACCCGCGGGTACGGCCGGCGCCGTCGGAGCGGAGCACGCTGAACCAGTTGTAGAGGGAGTTGGCCCCGCTCTGGGCGACGGCCGCCGAACAGGCCGGGTTGATGGGGACGATGTTCCCCTGCGGGCTGAGCCCGTCCTGCCAGCAGAAGTAGGTACGGCTGCCGGGCACCATCATGGCGCCGTGAGCCGAGGCCGAGCCGGGGACGAGGACGACCGCGAGAAGCGCGGACATGAGTGTGGCCGCGCAGGCGACAGCGATTCTTCGCCAATTGCGCACTGGACTGACCGACCTTTCGAGATGGCGGGCTTATCGATCGACTGCAGCGAAGCGCTTGCGCGGATCGGACTCTAGGTCGGCGTTATCAGGGTGTAAACGGAGCGCACTCCCGAAAGCCGCCTCCCGCGGTGTATGCGCTGCTCGCGGTGGCGAGCGGCGGGCCGGATCCGATGAAAGATTCATCGGGGCGCGGCCGGCGCCGGGGACGCCGTGCGGGGCGCCCCGATGTCACCCGGACAGGCCGCCGAAGACGTCCCGGTGGGCGGCGGCCAGGGCGGTGAACACGGCGCCGCGCAGGACCGCGTTGCCCTCCACCGCGCTCGGGCGCACCCGGGTGGGGGCGGGGGAGAGCGCGGCCAGGTGCTCGCCGACCCGCTCGGCCAGAGCCTCGCCGCCGGAGCGCCCCGTCGTCCCGCCGAGGACGACGAGGCCGGGGTCCAGGACGGCGACCGCGGCGAAGGCGACCTCGGCGATGCGGGCCGCCAGCGTGTCGGGGTCGAGGTCGCGCACGGCCGCGGCGCCCACCAGGTCGCAGAGCGGAGTTCCGGACAGCCGCAGCCAGCCGACCTCGCCCGCGCCGCCGGACGCGCCGTGCCGCAGCCGCCCGCCGAGGACGACCGCACCGCCCACCCCGTCGTCGAGCCAGAGCAGGACGAAGTCCTCGCATCCCCGGGCGGATCCGGTGCGGTGCTCGGCGACGGCGGCGAGGTTGACCTCGTTCTCCAGCGTGACGGGGGCGCCGATCCGGCGGCGCAGGGCCTGCGGCAGGTCGGGCCGCCAACCGGGCACGCCGTTGTCGGCCAGGAGGCTCCCCGTGGAGGGGTGGAACAGGCCGGGGGCGCCCAGCACGACCGTGTGCACGGACAGGGCCCCGGCCGCCTCCGCCAGGGCGCCGGCCACGGTCTCCACCAGGTCGGCGCCCGGTTCCAGGGGCCGCGCGGCGGAGCCGACGGCCCGGCCGGTGATGTCCGCGACGGTGATGCCGACCGCGCCGCGGCGCACGTCGACGCCGGCCACGTGGGCGCGGTCGGCGACGATGCCGTAGAGGCGGGCGTTCGGCCCCCGCCGGACCTCCTCGCTCTCTCCGGTGACCTCGATCAGCCCGCCCTCCCGGAGCCGCTCGACCAGGTCGGAGACGGTCGGGCGGGACAGGCCGGTGAGCTCCCGGATCTGGGGGGCCGTCAGCGGCCCCCGCTCCAGCAGCAGGTCGAGGGCGAGGCGGTCGTTGATCGCCCGCGCCGTCCGCGGGGTGGCGGTCCTCATGGTGCTCATTGTCCATACTCCGGCGGGCGAATTTTAATCAGGTAACCTAACTGATAATTTCTGCTCCATGCATACTGATGCGAAACGGGCGCGGATCGCGGTCGCGGGGGTGTTCGCCGTCCACGGCGCGGTGGCCGGCACCCTGGCGACCCGCATTCCCTGGCTGCAGGACCAGCTCCGGCTGGACTCCGCGGCCCTGGGCCTCGCCCTGCTCTGCCCCGCCCTCGGCGCCTTCGTCGCCATGCCGATGACCGGGCGGCTGGTCCACCGGTACGGCGGGCGGGCCGCCACGCGCGGCCTGCTCGCCCTGTGGTGCGCGGCACTGGCGCTGCCCATGCTCTCTCCCGGGCTCGGCTGGCTCTGCGCGGCCCTCCTGCTGTACGGCGCCGCGGCGGGCACCAGCGACGTCGCGATGAACGCCCAGGGCGTGACCGTCGAGCAGCGGCTGGGCCGCTCCGTCATGTCGGGGCTGCACGGCATGTGGAGCGTCGGCGGCCTGGTCGGCGCGGGCGCCGGCACGCTCGCCGCCGGTTTCGGGATCGACGCGCGGCTCCACCACGCGGTGGCGGCGCTGGTCCTGCTGGCGGTCGGGGCCGTCGCGGGCCGCGCCCTGCTGGACACCCGTCCGGCGCCGGGGGAGCAGGCCCCGCCCCGCTTCGCCGTACCCTCCCGGGCGATCGCCGCGATCGGCGTCGTCGGGTTCTGCGCCACCTTCGCCGAGGGCGCGGGCCGCAACTGGGCGGCGGTCTACGTCGAGGAGGTCACCGGCGCGGGGGCCGGCCTGGCGGCGGCGTGCTTCGCCGTCTTCTCCCTCGCCATGTCGGTCACCCGGCTCGCCGGCGACCTGGTCGTCGACCGGTTCGGGCCGGTCCCGACCGTCCGCGCCGGAGGCCTGCTCGCCGCCGCCGGGTGCGCCGTGGTCGCCCTGGCCCGCACCCCGTGGCAGGGCATGGCCGGGTTCGTCATGCTCGGCCTCGGGGTCGCGGTGACCGTGCCGCTGGTCTTCACGGCCGGGGGCAACGCCACGCCCACGCCCGGGGAGGGGGTGGCGGGGATCGCGACGATCACCTACCTGTCCGGGCTCGTGGCCCCGGCGGTGATCGGCTGGGTGGCCGACGCCACCTCGCTGCCCGCCGCGTTCGGCCTGATCGCGGCCGTGTCGCTGACGGGCGCGCTGCTCGCGGGGGCCCTGCGGCCCCGCCCCGTGATGCCCGCGGCGCCCGCCCGCCAGCGCGTGGGCTCCTGAGATCCGCCGGCGGGCGGCCGCGCTCGGGGGCGGACCGGGGGTGCCGGTGAACCCTGCGGGGTAGGAGAAGGGTCCGGGACCGTCACGGCTCCGCGTCTCCCTCCGCCGTGCTCTCGCCCGCCTCCGGCGGGGACCGCGGAGCGTTCCGGGGGAGACCGACGGGCCCGGGACGTCGCATGCGGGGAGGACAGCGATGGACACCGCCGGGGGCCGGGTGCGGATGCTGGAGGGCCTGATCGCGGGCAGTCACCTGTCGGCGCTGGAGCAGCTGCCGTCGCTGGTCGAGGAGTGCGCCGCGCACGCCGGGCTGCGCGAGGTGCTGATCTACGTGGTCGACCTGCGCCAGGAGGTGCTCCGCCTGGTCACGGGGCACGGGGTGCACTACTACGAGGAGCCGGAGCTGGAGGCGGACGAGCTGCGGATCGAGGGGACCCTGGCCGGCCGGGCCTTCCAGGAGACACGGGTCATCGCCCGGCCGGGCGGGAACGGCGGCGGGGGCTGGTGGGTGCCGCTGCTGGCCGGGACCGAGCGCCTCGGGGTGCTGCGGATCAACGCCGACGGCACGGACGAGCGGGTCCACGAGGACATGCGGGCCCTGGCGTCGCTGGTGGCGCTGCTGATCGCGAGCAAGCGCACGCACAGCGACTCCTACGCCCGGCTGGTGCGGACCCGCTCGATGAGCGTGGCCGCGGAGATGCAGTGGAACCTCATGCCGCCGCTGACCTTCGCCAACGAGGAGGTCATGGTCGGCGCGGTGCTGGAGCCGGCCTACGAGATCGGCGGCGACGCCTTCGACTACGCCCTCGCCGGGGACGTCGCGAACCTGGCGATCTTCGACGCGATGGGGCACGACGCCTCCGCCGGGCTGACCGCGAGCCTCGCCGTGGCCGCCAGCCGGAACAGCCGCCGCCAGGGGGCGGACCTGATCGGCGTCGGCGCGGCGGTCGAGCACGCGCTGATCGAGGAGTTCGGCCGGGCCAACCGCTTCGCCACGGCGATCCTCGCCCAACTGGACGTGCGTACGGGCGTGTTCTCCTGGGTCAACCGGGGGCACCATCCGCCGATCGTGATCCGGGGCGGGCGCTGGGTCTCCACGCTGGAGTGCGCGCCCGCCCACCCCCTCGGCCTCGATCTCGGCCTGCCCGTCCTGCTCTGCCAGGAGCAGCTCGAGCCGGGTGACCGCGTCCTGCTCTACACCGACGGCATCACCGAGGCCCGCAACCGCGACGGCGAGGAGTTCGGGCTGAGCCGCTTCACCGACTTCATCATCCGGCGCAACGCCGACGGGCTGCCCGTGCCCGAGACCCTGCGCCGCCTGGTCCGCAGCGTCCTGGAGTATCACCACGGGCAGCTCCAGGACGACGCCACGGTGCTGCTGCTGGAGTGGCGCGGGGCGGGCCAGCGGAAGCTGCAGCTCTCGGAGGACCCGGTCTGAGACAGGGCCCGGCGGCCGGGCGCCCCGGCCGCGCAGGCGGCCGCCCGTGTGCCGCATGACACGGATGCGGCACGCGGGCGGAATCCCCGGCTCCAGGCCGCAGGGCACGTCAGACCCGCACCTGTTCGGCCAGCCGCTCCAGGCTCTTCTCCAGGGCGTGGTCGATCTCCTCGCGAGCGGGGGCGTGGGCCTCGTCGAAGAAGGACAGGTGCACGGTCACCTCGCTGGCCTGGTCGCTGATGCTCGAAACCTGCAGCCAGCCCGAATAGCGGTCGTCGTCGCGCGTCCCCCATTCGAGGCGGAGCTGGTCGCGCTGCGCCCGGAACAGCGCGCGCTCGTCCTTGCCGGTGCCGTCCTCGTGGACGGTCACCGCGGGCGGGTCCTCCGGGCGGACGTGCAGCTCGTGGGGGAGCCAGCTGTCGAGCCGGTCCACGTCGCTGGCCTTGTCGAACACCGTCTCCGGCGGCGCGGTCATCGTGCGGGAACGCTCGTACTCGCTCATCTGATGATCACTCCTCGGTTCGGGAACGTCATCCCCGGGCGTACCCCTGCCGACCCGGTCCATCCATCCGCTCCGGTCGGACCGGTCCGCGGCCGTCTCCCCCCGTCCGCCCTCCCGGCGGGGCCGCACGCGCTCCGGGATCCTCCGGAGGCGGCCGGTGCGGGGCTTCCGGGCGGCCGCAGGCAGCCGGGGCCCGCGGGCCGCCGACCTGCGAAAGGGCCCTGTCGGGCGCCGGTGCGGAGCGCCTACCGTAGGGACATGCGCCTGACCGCCTTCACCGGCATCTCGCTGCGCATCGTGATGCGGCTGGCCGTGGCGCGGGAGGGCGGACTGCTGACCACCCGCGCGGTCGCGGACGCGCTCGCCGTGCCGTACACCCACGCGGCCAAGGCGGTGGCGCGCCTGAGCGAGCCCGGTCTGGTGGAGGCGCGCCGGGACGGGGAGCCGCCGCGGCCGCCGGGAGGGTCCTGTGCGCTCCCCGGGCCGGCGTGGAGGGCCGAAGGTCCCACGGGACGGGGACTTCGGGACGGCCGGGCGGTGCCGTACGGCTCTGGGGGCGAGGGGGTGCGAGCAGGTGTACTGGGTGACGTAAGGGAAACCACCCCCACCAAGGAGCCGATCATGGCCATCATCGAAGGACGCGCCCCGCGCACCTACCCCGGCCGCCCCGCCCCCGCCCCCGCCCCCGCCCCCGCCGCTCCGGCCGCTCCGGCCGCCGCGGCCGCGCTCGCCCCG
>NZ_BAAAUT010000054.1:0-47588 GCF_039534085.1 Planomonospora alba | reverse complement strand
GCGCGCGGTGCGGTCCCGCCCCGGTGGACCCGGACGGGTACTGCGAGCGCTGCGGCCTGCGGCAGCCCACCGGCCGCGACCACGCCGAGACGGAGGCCGGCGGCGCGGCGGGGGTGACCGACCGGGGCCTGCGGCACGCCCGCAACGAGGACGCCATGGCGCCGGTCGCGCTGGGCGCCGCGGCGGGCGTGGCGGCGGGCACGGCGGGCGGGGGCGCCCGCGCCCCCCTGTCCTGCGTGGTCGGCGTGGTCTGCGACGGGGTGTCCTCCTCGCCGCGGGCGGACGAGGCGTCGGCCGCCGCGGCCGGGGCCTGCGCCGCCGTGCTGCCGTTCGAGCTCGCCGCCGGGGCGGACCCGGAGACCGCCACCCGCACGGCCGCCGCCCGCGCCGCGGCCGCGGTGGCCGCGCTGGGCTCGGGAGTGCACGACGCGCCCGCCTGCACCTACGTCTCCGCCGTGGCCGGACCCGGCTGGGTGACCGTCGGCTGGGTGGGCGACAGCCGGGCCTACTGGCTGCCCGCCCCTCCCCGGCCGGGGGAACCGCTCCCGCCCGGAGCCCCGCCCCCGCGGGACGGACGCCCCGCGGCCCTGCCGGACCGCGACCCGGAGGCCACGGCCCCCGTGCCGCCCGCCGGGCCCGCCGTACCCGGGCACGCCCTGCCGCTCACCGGTGCCGCGCTGCTCACCGAGGACGACACCGCCGCCCCCGGCGTGCTGTCGGCCTGGCTCGGCGCGGACGCCGGCGAGGTCGCGGCGCGCGTGCGCACGTTCGCCCCGCGGGTCCCCGGCGTGGTGGTGGTGTGCAGCGACGGCCTCTGGGGCTACCTGCCCCGGGCCGGCGCCCTGGCCCCCTTCCTGGCGGGGAGCACGCCGCCGGAGGCGGCCCGCGCCCTGGTCCGGCACGCCCTGGACGCGGGGGGCCGCGACAACGTCACCGTCCTGGTGATCCCGGCGGGCCCGCCTCCGGAGGAGGGGCCTGTGCGCGAGCCGGGCGGACGGACCACGAACACGCCGGCGCCGCGAGGGCGGCCCGCGGAGGAGGAGACGGCATGAACGACCGGCCCCTGTTCACACTGAGCGTCGACCAGAACGAGCACCTGCCCGCGGGCGGGCAGGAGGTCCACGCCGTCCTCACCGTCGAGGCGTCCGGGCCCGCGCTGCGGGCGGCGCGGGACGTCGAGGCGGCCGAGGTGGTCATCGTCGACGCGTCCGGCTCGATGGCCGGCGCCAAGATCACCGAAGCCCGGCGGGCCGCGCAGGTCGCGGTGGACACGCTCCGCGACGGCGTGCACTTCGCCGTGGTCGCCGGCACCCACGAGGCGAACAAGATCTACCCCGCGGGACGGGCGGGCCTGGCGCGGGCCGACGACCGCACGAGGGCGGAGGCCGCCAAGGCCCTGCGCGGCCTGCAGGCCGGCGGCGGCACGTCCATCGGCGCCTGGCTGCGGCTCGCCGCCGAACTGCTGCGGGACCACCCTCAGGCGGTCCGGCACGCCATCCTGCTGACCGACGGCCGCAACAACGACAACGAGCGGGCCTTCGCCGCGACCCTGGCCGACTGCGCGGGCAGGTTCGTCTGCGACTGCCGGGGCGTGGGCACCGACTGGGCCCCGGCCGAACTGCGCCGGATCGCCGAGGCCCTGCTGGGCGGCTCCGGCTTCATCCGCGACCCCGAGGACCTGGCCGACGACTTCCGCGCGATGGTCGAGGGCACCATGGGCAAGGCCGTGGCCGAGGTCGCGCTGCGGATCTGGACCCCGCAGCACGGCCGGGTGCGGTTCCTCAAGCAGGTGTCGCCGGCCCTGGCCGACCTGACCGGCCTGCGGACCGAGGTGGACGCGCTCACCGGCGACTACCCGACCGGCGCCTGGGGCGAGGAGACCCGCGAGTACCACCTCTGCGTCGAGGTCCCCGCCGGCGCGGTCGGCCAGGAGGTCCGGGCGGCCTGGGTGCGGCTGGTCGTGCCCGGCGGGGGCGACGTCCTGGCGCGCGGGAACGTCCTGGCCCGGTGGACCGACGACCTCGCCCTGTCCACCCGGGTCAGCCCGGGGGTGGCCCACTACACCGGGCAGGCGGAGCTGTTCTCGCTCATCCAGGAGGGCCTGGGGGCACGCGCCGCGGGTGACCTGGGCACCGCCACAGCCAGGCTCGGCCGGGCCAGGGAGCTGGCCGAGCGGTCCGGCAACGAGGAGACCGCCAAGCTGCTCGCCAAGGTCGTCGAGGTGGACCCGGCGACCGGCACCGCCCGGCTCCGCCGCGTCGTGGACCGCGCGGACGAGATCGCACTGGACACCGGGTCGGTCCGGACCGCGCGCATGAGGAGGGAGCCCGGCCCCGGCGGCCGGGACGCCGCGAACTGAGCGGACGGGCCGAGGAGAGGAGCGCCATGGTCACCTGCCCCGAGGGACACGACCCCGGTGAGGCCGGGATCGCCGACGGCTACTGCGGCGTCTGCGGCCGCCGGCTGACCGGTGCCCCCGGTACGGCGGGCGGCTCGCCGTCCGCGCCGCCCCCGCCGGGGGCCCGGGGAGCACAGGGGCCTCCAGGACCGCCGTCCGCCGCGGGCGGGGCGCACGCCGCGGGGCCCGCCGGACGGCCGCAGGAGTGCGCGGTCTGCCGGGCACCGGTCAGCGGCCGGTTCTGCGAGGACTGCGGCCACGACCAGACGGCGGCCCCGCCCGCCCCCGGGGCGGGCGGCGGCCCGCCGCACGGGAGCGGCCCGGCGGGCGGAGCGGGAACGCCGCCCGGGACCGGGTCACCGTACGGGACCGGGGTGCCACCCGGGACCGGGGTGCCGCCCGGGGACGGCCCGGCGGGCGGGAGCGGGCCCGCGGCCCCCGCGGCGGGGCAGGAGACCGGGTGGTGGGCGACCGTCGAGGCCGACCGCGCGCACTACGAGGAGATGGTCGCGCTGGGGGGCCCGGACGCCGCCCGGGTGGTGTTCCCGCCGTACTGCCCCCGGCGCGATATCCCCCTGACCGGGACGGAGATCCGCATCGGCCGGCCCGGCCGCTCCCGGGCACCCGCCCCCGAGATCGACCTGAGCGGCCCGCCCGAGGACCCCGGCGTCTCCCGCCTGCACGCCGTCCTGCTCCCCGCGCCCTCGGGCACCTGGACGCTGGTCGATCCCGGCTCCGCCAACGGCACCGTCGTCAACGGGCGGCCCGTCGAGGCCAACCGGCCGGTCCCGGTGGGCGACGGGGCCCGCATCCACGTCGGCGCGTGGACCCTCATCACCCTGCGGCGCGGGAGGACCCCATGACGCTCGCCCAGGCCCACCGGACCCCGCCGGACCCCGCCGGACCGGCCGCCCCGCCGGGCCCGCCCGGCCCCGCGCCCCGGCCGTACCGCGCGCGGAGCGTGCCCGGCCGCATCCGCCTCGTCACGGCCGTGTCCGTCCTGGCGCTCACCGTGCTGTTCGGCACCCTGTTCACCGCCGCGCAGAGCGTCCGGGAGGGCCTGGACGTCATCGGCCACGACGCCGGGCCGCAGGTCGTGGCCACCGCCGACCTGTACTTCGCGCTCAGCGACATGGACGCCCAGGTCGCCAACGTGCTGCTGATCGGTGACGAGCACCGGCTGGGCAAGGGGCGCGCCCGCGCGCTGGAGATCTACGAGCGGCGCAGGAGCGACGCCGGCCGGGCGGTGCTGCAGGCCTCCGCGCTGGCCGGCGACGACCCCTCCGAACGGCGGACCGTCCAGGCCGTGCTGGACGGCCTGGGCCGCTACGAGCGGCTCGCCGCGCGCGCCCTGCTCCTCGACGAGCAGGCCGGCCATCCCGCGGGACCGCCGCCCGCACCGGTGCTGGAGGTCTACCGGCGGGCGACCGACCTGATGCGGCTGGAACTGCTGCCCATGGCCTACAACCTCACCCTGGAGAGCGGGACCGTCGTGCGCCGCGCCCACGCCGAGCGGAGCCTGTCCGTCCGGGCGGGCCAGGCGCTGACCGGGGCCGCCGGGGCCGCCGCGGTCGGCTGCCTGGTCTGGCTCCAGGTGTTCCTGGCGCGCCGCTTCCGCCGGGTCTTCAACCCCGCCCTGCTGGTGGCGACGGCCATCGCCGGGATGTACGCGCTGACCGGGGTCACGGTCCTCGGGAACGAGGCCCGCGTGCTGGAGGCCGCCAAACGCGACGGGTTCGACTCGGTCCTCACCCTCGCCCGGGCCCGGGCCGTCGGCTCCAGCATGCACGGCGACCAGAGCCGCTGGCTGCTCGACCCCGAGCGGGCCGACACCTACGAGCAGACCTACCTCGACAAGGCCCAGTCGGTGCTGTACACGCCGGCCGGCCACCTCGCCGCCTACCAGAAGGCCGTGGCCGGGAAGGCGGACGACGGCCCGTCCGCCTTCCTCGGGCTCGTCGGCCAGGCGGCGGCCCGTACGGACCTGCCCGGCAGCGGGCCCGCGGTCGCCGACGTGCTCGACCGGTACCGCGACTTCCAGCAGGCCGACCGCCGGATGCGGGAGCTGGGGCCGCGCCGCGCCGTCGAGCAGCGGATGACCCGCCTGGAGGCGGAGTTCGAGCGCTACGACGCCGCGCTGGTGAAGCTGGCCGAGCTGCACCGGGCCTCCTTCGCCGGGGAGATCCGCGGCGGCGAGGAGCAGATCCGCGAGCTGTGGTTCCTGCTCCCCGTCGCCATGGCCTCCACCGCCGTGCTGATCGCCGCCGGGGTCCGGCCCCGGCTCTCGGAGTACCGCTGACGGAAAGGAGCGCCATGCGCCCTGTGACCGACCCCGCCGGGACGTCCCCCGCCGGGGGGAGCGCCGCGCAGGCTCCGGGCGTGCCCGCGGCGGTCGCCGCCGGCGGCCCGCGCCGGACCCGGGGCGCGCTCCCGGGGATCCTGACCGCCGCGGCGGCCCTGCTGACCGTGGCGGCGCTGCTGGCCGCCGCGGCCACGGCGGTCTTCGGGAACGACGGCCCCGGGTCGATCCTCGACCGCGAGACCCTGGTGATCGGCGTCAAACCGGACCAGCCCGGCCTGGGCGTCAGGCGCGCCGACGGCCGCTACGAGGGCTTCGACGTCGACGTCGCCACCGAGGTGGCCCGGCGGATCGGGGCGGCCGACGTCAGGTTCGTCACGGCGCTGTCGTCCACCCGCCAGTCGCTCATCGAGACCGGCCGGGTCGACATGGTCGTCGCGACCTACACGATCACCCCGGAGAACCGGGCGAAGGTGACGTTCGCCGGGCCGTACTACGTCGCCCACCAGGACACCCTGGTCCGCGGCGGCGACCGGGCCGTGACGAACGTGCGCGACCTGAAGGGGCGCCGCCTCTGCCAGGCCGCCGGGTCGAACTCCTGGCGCCGGGTGGCCGAGGAGCGGCGGGTCGCCGTCGAGCTCGTCCCGGCGTCCTCCTACGGCGACTGCCTGGCCAAGCTGCGCGCCGGCACGGTGGACGCGGTCTCCACCGACGACCTGATCCTCGCCGGTTTCGCCGCCGAGGCCGGATCCGAGGTCCGGATCGTCAACGCGCCCTTCACCGACGAGCGGCTGGGCATCGGCATGCGCAAGGGCGACCTCGACGGCTGCGAGGCCGTCAACCGGGCCATCACCGCCATGTACCAGGACGGCACCGCCGAGAGGCTGCTGCGCAAGTGGTTCGGCACGTCGGGGCTGGACCTGACCTTCACCGTCCCCCAGTTCGAGGGTTGCGACTGACCCGGCGCCCGCGCCCCCGGCACCCCACCCGCCCCGGTGCGGCACCGGGCCACCCCGGGCCGCACCGGACCACCGGGCGGCACCGCCGCGTCACGAGTAGGCGGCCACCATCCCGGCGACCGTGCCCGCCGTGCCGGCCGCGGTGAGCACCCAGCCGAAGAGCACCGCCGCGCCGCGCCCCCTGCGCACGCCGAGGAAGTACATGACCACGTACGGCAGGAAGCCCAGGCCCCCGATGCCGAGGGAGGGCAGCGTGAGCGCGGCGATCACGCCGGCCGTCCCGGCCTTCACCGCGCGGTCCCCCTCGGGGGTCAGCTGCGCCCGGACGACGTCGCCCGCCTCGGAGTCCGGGGAGGCGTCCACCGGGATCGCGGCTCCTCCCGCGTCGGGGGTGAACTCGCCCCTGCAGTCGTAGCGGCCCTTGCCCAGCGCCTCGCAGGAGACGACCGTGAGCGTGCCGGGGGTGCCGATCCTGCCGGTCGCCAGCTTCAGGTCCTCCACGGCCAGGAAGACCGGCAGCAGGCAGACGAGCAGCCAGCAGCCGACGAGCAGCACCTGGGCCGCGCGTCCCGGCAGGTTGCCGGGCCGGGGCGTGGGGCCCGGCTGGAGGGCGCCCACGAGGTCGCCGAACGAGTCACTCATGGACATATCGTGCACTACGCCACTTGCAACCCACCTGTCCGCGGCTTGCAGCAGGTCACGGCGGCGCCATGGCACGGACGGGCACCGGCGGCGTCACGGCCCGGCGGCGCGGCCGGTCCGCTCAGGCCCTGCGCCGGGACTCGGCCTCCGCCGCGTCCATCGCCGCCGCCTCCTCGGGGGTCGGCGCGGTGCCGCCCAGGTGGCGCGGCTGCCACCAGACCCCCGGCGGGATCTCCGGGTAGCTCCGCTGCGCCCGGTCCAGCAGGTCGGACATCCGCTCGCGCAGCTCCTTGGTGACGGCGTCGTAGTCGTCACCGCGCTTGGGGTGCATCGGCTCGCCCACCGTGATGCTGATCGGCACGTGCCGCTGGAGCAGCTTCCTCGGGCGGCCCTTGGTCCACAGCCGCTGGGTGCCCCAGAGCGAGACCGGGATCATCGGCACGTCCGCCGCGACGGCCATCCGCACCGCGCCGTTCTTGATGTCCTTGACGGTGAAGGACCGGCTGATCGTGGCCTCGGCGAAGACGCCGACGACCTCCCCCGCCCGCAGCGCCTTCAGCGCCGAGCCGAACGCCGAGGCGCCCGCCGCCCGGTCCACCGGGATGTGGTGCATGCCGCGCATCAGCGGGCCGGAGATCCTGTGGTCGAAGACCTCCTTCTTGGCCATGAAGCGCACCAGGCGCCCGGAGGGGTTCGCGGCGAGCCCGGCGAAGATGAAGTCGAGGTAGCTGATGTGGTTGCTGACCAGCACCGCTCCGCCGGTCCGGGGGATCCGGTCGGCGCCCTCGACCCGGATCTTCAGATCCAGCAGCCGGAACATGGTCTTCGCCGCCGCGATGACCGGGGGATACACGATCTCAGCCATGGCTGAACCGTACATCAGGCCGCTCCCCGCCCCGCCCCTTTACGCTGTAGATTTATCGCTCCCGCCGCGCCGCCGACCGGGACCGGGGCCTGTCCGGGCCGCCCGCCGGACGCGGGACCGCGGCCCGGCGCGCCCGCCGGCCGGGACCCGGCGGGCGCGCCGGGCCTCAGTGCCCCCGGAACGCCTCCTCCAGCCACCACGACCCCCGCTCCCCGGCCACCCGGGCGTGGACCAGCAGCGGCCGCTCCCGCGGCCCCGCGAGCCACGCGGCCACCGGCGCCAGGCCCGCCGGCTCCCGCACGCTCAGCGCCTGCCAGCCGTACCCGCGCGCGATGGCGGCGAAGTCGGCGGGCGGGAAGACCACGGTGTCCAGCCGGTGGCCGCCCGGCCCGAAGTGGTGCACCTCGGCGCCGAAGTTGCCCGAGTCGGTGCAGACGGTCCGCTCGGCCGGGAGCAGGTCGTCCAGCGCGATGGACAGGGTCCGCGGATCGATCCGCCCGCCGCCGCCGGCGTCGGCGTACGGCACGTCCCGCCAGCGGCCCTCCCTCGCGATCCGGGCCGCCAGCGCCGCCTCCCGCACGGCGCCGTCCGCGCCCGACACCCGGAGCGGGACCGCGCCGACCGCCTCGGCGACGTTCACCGCTCCACCAGGGCCAGGACCCGCACCGGGCTGCCCGAGCCGCCGACGATGGGCAGCGGCGGCGCGACGACCACCGCCCCGGTGACCGGGAGCCGGTCGAGGTTGCGCAGCTGGGTCAGGCCGTACTTGCCCGCGCCGAGCAGGAACGAGTGGCAGGGGAAGGCCGGGTCGAAGCCGTGCGCGGCGCCCGCGTCGGTGCCCACGGTCTCCACGCCGAGCCCGGCGATCGGCGTCTCCTCCGCCAGCCAGCGCGCGCACTCGGCCGAGACGCCCGGGGTGTGCGAGCCGGTCGCGTCGGCGTTGAGGAAGCGCTCCGGGTCGTCGGCGTAGGCGTCCCACCCGGTCCGGTAGAGCAGCCAGCCGCCCGCCGGCAGCGGCCCGTGGGCCTCCTGCCAGGCCTCCACGTGCTCCACCCGGAGCAGGAAGTCGGGGTCCTCGGCCGCCTCGGCGGAGAAGTCGAGCACCGCGGCGGGTGCGATCAGCCGGTCCGCCGGGACCTGCGAGACGTCCTCGCCGTCGCGGGCCGTGACCCAGTGGACCGGGGCGTCGAAGTGCGTGCCGGTGTGCTCGCCGGTGGAGATGTCGTTCCAGTACCAGGCGGGTCCCCGGTCGTCGTAGCGGCTGATCTCCTTCAGGGTGAACGGCACGGTGTTGCCGAACGGCTCGGGCAGCCGGAGGATCGGCGTCTTCTCCGACAGCGGCGCGGTCAGGTCGATCACCTCGATCCCGCCGCCCCGGATGCCCTCCACCAGATCGCGCAGCACCGACATGACGCCTCCTCCTGAGATGACCTGCACCGGATCCTCCTACACCCGGCCCGCCCCCGGTAGGGGCCCTGCGGGACCCGCGCCGCCCCGGCGGGACGCGGCGGCCGGCGCGGGCGTGCCCGCCGGCCCGGCGCCTCCGCCGATCACACCCGGTAGGTGTCCACGCCGAGCTTGACCGCGACGGCCAGGCCGCAGGCGGCGGCCAGGAAGCGGAGCGACCGCCCGGGAAGCCGCCGGGCGATCTTCGGGCCGAGCCAGCCCCCGGCCAGGAACCCGGCGGCGAGCGGGGCCGCGGCCGACCACTGGACCGGCCCGAAGAGCGCGAAGCCAGCCGCGGCCACCGCGTTGGCCAGGGCCGACACCACGTTCTTGACGGCGTTGACCTTCACCGGGGACTGGTCGAGCACGGCGCCGAGCACCGCGAACACGAGGATCCCTCCGGCCGCTCCGAAGTAGCCGACGTAGACCGCCACCGCGAACAGCGCGATCCGCGCTCCCGGGCTCCGCTCCGCCGCACCGCCCTCCCCCGGCCCGTCGCCGTCCCCGGTACGGCCCGCGCCGCCGTACCGGGCCCGCCGGCGCGGGCGCGGCGGGCGGACCAGCAGGAGCGAGGCGCCCGCGATCAGCCAGGGCGCGACCGCCTCGAAGGCCCCGGGCGGGGTGGTCAGCAGCAGCGCGGCGCCCGCCGCCCCGCCCAGCGCGGTCACCGCGCCCAGGCGCAGCACCCGCCCGCCCTGCCCGGCCAGCTCCGGCCGCGACCCGGCCGCCGCCCCCAGGCCGGTGAAGACCAGCGCGACGGTGTTGGTGACGTTCGCGCTCAGCGGCGACAGGCCGAACGCCAGCAGCGCCGGGTAGGAGATGACGGACGCCAGGCTCACCACCGTGCTGACCACGCCCGCCACCACTCCGACCCCGGCCAGCCCGAGCACCTCCGCCACCGTCACACCGGCAACCCAACCACACGGCCGGAGCGCGGCCGCGGAAGGACTTCCCGCCCGGGGCTTGCCCTCCTCCTCCGCAGGGGAGATGTTCCGACTGTGAAGAAGCTCATCAACAGCGCCGAATCGGTCGTCACGGACGCGCTGCGCGGCCTCGCCGCCGCGCATCCGCGGCTCCGGGTGGACGTGGAGAACCGGATCGTGTTCCGCGCGGCGGGCCCGCGGCCCGGCAAGGTCGGGCTGGTCTCCGGCGGGGGCTCCGGGCACGAGCCGCTGCACGCCGGCTTCGTCGGGTACGGCATGCTCGACGCGGCCTGCCCCGGGGAGATCTTCACCTCCCCGGTGCCCGACCAGGTGGTCGAGGCCAGCACCGCCGTGGACGGCGGCGCCGGGGTGCTGCACGTCGTGAAGAACTACACCGGGGACGTGCTGAACTTCCGGATGGCCGCCGAGCTGGCCGCCGAGGAGGGCGTGCAGGTGGAGAGCGTGCTCGTCGACGACGACGTGGCGGTGCGCGACTCGCTGCACACCGCGGGCCGCCGCGGCACCGGTGCGACGCTCTTCGTCGAGAAGATCGCCGGAGCGCTGGCCGAGACCGGCGCGCCGCTCGCCGAGGTGGCGCGGGTCGCGCGGGAGGTCGGCGAGCGCAGCCGTTCGTTCGGCGTGGCGCTGAGCGCCTGCACGGTCCCGGCCGCGGGCAGGCCGTCGTTCGACCTGAGCGAGGCGGAGGCCGAGCTCGGCGTCGGCATCCACGGCGAGCCCGGCCGCGCCCGCGCGGCGATGCGCGGCGCCCGGGAGCTGGTCGCCGTCGCGGTGGACGCGATCTGCGAGGACATGCCGGTCTCCGGCGACCTGCTCGTCATGGTGAACGGCATGGGCGCGACGCCGCTGATCGAGCTCTACGTCGCCTTCGCCGAGGCCGCCGGGCAGCTGGAGGCCCGGGGGGCGCGCGTCGCCCGCAGCCTCGTCGGGAACTACGTGACCAGCCTGGACATGCAGGGCTTCTCCGTCACGGTCTGCCGCCTGTCCGACGAGCTGGCCCGGCTCTGGGACGCGCCGGTCGAGACCCCGGCCCTGCGCTGGGGGCGCTGATGGGCACGCCGATGGACGCGGAGTTCTTCACCGCCTGGATCGGGGAGGCCGCCCGCGCGGTGCGGGCGGAGAAGGACCGGCTCACCCGGCTCGACACCGCGATCGGCGACGGCGACCACGGGGTGAACCTCGACCGGGGCCTGACCGCCGCGGCGGCGGCCCTGGCCGAACGGCGGCCCGCCGCCCCCGGCGCGGTGCTGGCCCTGGCGGGGAGCACGCTGATCCGCAAGGTCGGCGGGGCCTCCGGCCCGCTGTACGGTACGGCACTGCGGGAGGCCGGCCGGGCGCTGGGCGAGGGCGCCGAGGTCTCCCCCGCCGAGCTCGCCCGGGCGCTGGAGGCGGCGGTGGACGGCGTGCGGGGGCTGGGGGCCGCGGCCGAGGGCGACAAGACCATGGTCGACGCGCTCGCCCCGGCGGCCGGTGCGCTGGCCCGCGCCGTACGGGAGGGGCGGGACCTCGCGGCGGCGCTGGAGGCGGCGGCGTCGGCGGCCGAGTCCGGGGCGGAGGCGACGGTCCCGATGGAGGCGCGCAAGGGCCGGGCCAGCTACCTGGGGCCGCGCAGCGTCGGCCACGAGGACCCCGGCGCCGCCTCCGGCGCGCTCCTGCTCCGGGCGCTGCACACGGTGGCGGTACGGTGAGCCGCGGCACGGTGGGCCTCGTGCTGGTCTCCCACAGCGGGCCGCTGGCCGCCGAGACGGCGGCGCTGGCCGCGGGCATCTGCGGTTCGGACGTCCCGCTGGAGGCCGCGGGCGGCACCGGGGACGGCGGGCTCGGCACCAGCGCCGACCTGGTCGAGGCGGCGATCGGCAGGGCCGACCGGGGCGGCGGGGTGGTCCTCATCCCCGACCTGGGGAGTTCGGTGCTGACCGCCCGGCTGTTCGAGGGACCGGGCGTGGTGGTGGCCGACGTGCCGTTCGTGGAGGGCGCGATCGCGGCGGCCGTCGCGGCGGGCGCGGGCGGCTCGCTGGAGGCCGTGCTCGCCGCGGCCGAGGAGGCCCGGGCCTTCCGCAAGCTGTGAGGCCCCCGCCGGGGCGGCGGGACCCGGCGGACCGTGCGGGCGCCGCGGGCTGCGCGGACCCGGCGGACCGTGCGGGCCGGGTGACCGCACGGGCCCGGGTGGTCAGTAGCCGACCCGCACCACCGCCCCGACCGCGGCCGGGTCGCCGATGCTCGCCAGCACGCAGTCGGCCAGATCGGCCCGGGAGAGGGTGACTCCGCCGCGGATGTTGCGCTCGCGGTCGGTGCGGTAGCGGCCGGTGCGCGGGCCGTCGGTCAGCCGGGGCGGGCGGACGACGGTCCAGTCGAGGCCGGAGGCCCGCACCTGCTCCTCCATCGCCCGCATGTCCGCGAACGGGTGCCGCAGCGCACGCTGCAGGACCGGCTTGACGACCAGCCGGGTGAGCGGCCCGTCGCCGCCGTCGATGGACAGCCCGCCGGCGCTGACCACCAGCAGCCGCCGCGTGCCGGCCTCCGCCATGGCCCGGATGATCGAGCGCGTGCCCGAGGCGCACACGTCGACGGGGGGCTTCGCGCTCCGCGCGCCGAGTGCGGACAGCACCGCGTCCCGGCCCGCGACCGCCGGGCCGACCTCCTCCGGGGAGCGCACGTCCGCGCGGAGCACGCTCAGCCGCGGGTGGTCGGCGAAGGGCAGCGCCGACGATGCCCGCGCCACCGCCGTCACCTCGTGCCCGGCCTCCAGCGCCTGCCGTACCAGGCAGGCGCCCGTCCCGCCGCTCGCCCCGAAGACCGTCAGTTTCATCTCCGACCGCCCCGTCTTCCGCTCCGTCAGGTGAGTGAGTGCTCACCCATATAGTTAGTGGACACTCACTCACCTGTCAACGGGAGGTCCCGTGGAGAGCACCAGGGAGCGGATCGTCGACGCCGCCGCGCACGTCATGCGCACCCTCGGGCTGGCCCGTGCCACCACCAAGGAGATCGCCAGGGCGGCGGGCTGCTCGGAGGCCCTGCTGTACAAGCACTTCCGCGCCAAGGAGGACCTGTTCCTGGCCGTGCTGCAGGAGCGCCTCCCCGGCGACCTGCCCGCGCTGCTGGCCGCGCTGGCGGACTCGGCGGGGCGCGGCACGGTCGGGGAGAACCTGGAGCGCGTCGCGGAGGCCGCGATCACGTTCTACACCGAGAGCTTCCCCATGGCCGCCTCGATCTTCTCCGAGCTGCGGCTGCTGGACGGCTACCGGGAAGGGCTGCGCGAGCGCGGGGTGGGCCCGCAGACCGCCAACGCCGGGATCGCCGCCTACCTCCGCGCCGAGCAGGCCCTGGGGCGCGTGCGCCCGGACGCCGACCCCGAGGCGCTCGCCTCGCTGCTGCTCGGCGGCTGCCTGCACCACGTCTTCCTGAGCAACTTCACCGAGCGCGAGCCGGCCGCGGACACGGCCCGCGCGCTCGTGCGCGCGCTCGTCCGGGAGGTCTGAGCCACCGTACCGCCCGCCCCCGTCCCACCCGTCCCGCCCTCGACCCCGGACCGGCGGCGGACCGGCCGTGGACCGGCCGTGGGACGGCCCTCTTCCGCGGCGCCCGTCCCCGAGGAGTTATGATCGCACCCTGTTGACGTTCGTACGAACATCGGGGATGTTCGACGGGTGGGCGGACCGGAGGCCGGTCGGCCCGGACGGAGGTGCCATGGTCATGGAGCCGCGCGCAGGCGTCCCGGCGGGAGGCCGCTCCCGGCGGTCCGGGGAACGCGCCGCACGGGGGAAGGCGCCGCACCGGCCGGCCGCGTCCGGGACGGCCGCCGCCCCCGCCGGCCGGGGGAGGACCGCCCGGTGGGTCGTCTTCGACTACGCCGGGGTCATCAGCCTCCCGCCGCCCGAGCAGGCGGGCGCCCTGCTGCCCCGGACCCTGGACGTCGCACCGGAGCGGTTCTGGCCGGAATACTGGGCAGGGCGCCGCGACTACGACACCGGCGACGCGGACGCCTCCCGCTTCTGGAGCGGCGTCTGCGCACGGCTGGACAGAGCCTTCGACCCGGACCTCCTGGAGGTCCTGGTCGCCCTCGACCTGCGGGCCTGGACGCACCTGAACCACGACACCGTCGCGGTCCTGGAGGAGCTGGCCGGCGCCGGCGTCCCCCTGGCCCTGCTCTCGAACGCCCCGGTGGAGCTGGCCCGGCTGATCGACGGCCACCCCTGGGCCCGCCTGTTCCGGAGCCGGTTCTTCAGCGCCGACCTGCGCCTGGCCAAACCGGACCCGCGGATGTTCCGGCAGGTGTGCGAGCGGCTGGGCGCGGACCCCGGCGACCTGCTGTTCGTCGACGACCGCGAGGAGAACGTCCGGGCCGCCGAGGCCCTCGGCATCGAATCGGTGCTGTTCACCGACGCCCCGCGGCTGCGCTCCGCGCTCTGCGGCGCACCGGCCGGGCTCCCGCGGGCCTGACACCGGCCCCGGGGGGGCCGGCCCGGCACCCGCGGCGGCCCGGAGCGGGGAGCCGACGCCGCGGGGACGGGCGGACCGGCCGGCATCGCGGATAATCCACGGGTGCACGGATGCTCCAGGCGATCGTTCCTCCGGATCGGCGGTGCCGCTACGGCGGGCGCGCTGGCCCCGCCCGCCGCAGCGCCCCCCGCGCGTCCGGCGGCCCCGGAGGGCGGTCCCGCCGCGGGCCGCCGGGAGGCGGACGGCGGGCACGCAGACCCCTTCGCCCTGCTGCGCCGCCGCTGGCGGGAGGTGACGGCGGGCTCCGGGTTCGACGCGGAGGCCGAGCCGTACCGGACGCGGCTGGCGCGGCTGGGCGCCGCGGCCGCCCGGCACCGGGCCGCCCTGGCCCCGGCCCGCGGATCGCTCTGGCCCGACCTGCCGTTCCCCTCCTTCGCCGCCACCCCGGCGCGGCTGCGGGCCATGGCCCGCGCGTACGCGCTGCCCGGGACCGGCCTGACGGGCGACGCGGGCCTGGCCGCGGCCGTCGCCGCCGGGATCGGCCACTACCTGCGGCGGGTGTACGCCGCGGGCGCCGAACCCGCCGGCAACTGGTGGCACTGGCAGATCGGCGTCCCCCGGGCACTCCTCGACGCCGCCGTGCTGATCGGCCCGCTCCTGCCGGAGCGGGAGGGCCGTGCGCTGCGGGAGGCGGTGGACCACTTCGTCCCCGGATGCCTCCTGGAGGACTACGGCGGCACCAGCACCGGGGCCAACCGGGTGGACCTGTGCACGGTGACGCTGCTGCGCGCCGTCCTCGGAGCCGACCCGGACCGGGCCGCGCGGGCCGTATCGGCGCTCTCCCCGGTCTTCCGCCGCGTCCGCGAGGGCGACGGCTTCCACCGCGACGGCTCCTTCCTCCAGCACACCGCGGTCCCCTACCAGGGCACGTACGGCGCGTCGCTGCTGTCCTGGCTCGCGGTGCTCTTCGCGGTGCTGCGCGGCACGCCATGGGAGGTGACCGACCCCGGAAGGCAGGTCGTCCTCGACAGCGTCGAGTGCTCCTTCGCCCCGTTCGTGCACGACGGTTCCTGCATGGACCTCGTCAGCGGCCGGGCGGTCGGCAGGCGGCCGTACGGCGACCACGAGCGGGGCCGCGCGATCGCCTCCGCGGTCCTGCTGCTCGGCGAGACGGCCTCCGCCGCCGAGCGGGCCCGCTGGCGGGCATGGTCAAGGGCTGGGCGGTACGCGGCACCCGGGTGCCCATGCTGGAGGCGGCCGAACGCGAGGACCTGGGATTCCACGCCCGGCTGGCGGAGGTCCTGGCCGACCCGGCGATCCCCGCGGCGGACGAGCCCGCCGGGCACCGCCTGTTCCCCGCGAGCGACCGCGCCGTCCACCGCCGGCCCGGCTGGTGCGCGGCGCTCAGCATGGCCTCCCGCCGGATCGGCCACTACGAGCACGGCAACGGCGAGAACCTGCGCGGCTGGCACACCGGGTCGGGGATGCTCTACTGGTGGGCCGAGGGCCACGGCGACCAGTACTCCGACTCCTTCTGGCCGACCGTCGACCCGTACCGCCTGCCGGGCACGACGGTCTCCACCCGGCGGCTGCCCGACGGCGCCGGCGAGGCCTGGGGCGGCGCCCGCCCGCCGGTCCGCTGGGTGGGCGGCGCCACCGACGGCGTGTACGCCGCGGTCGGCCAGCACCTGAACGGCCTGGACAGCACGCTGGAGGCATTCACGTCCTGGTTCTTCCTCGACGACGCGGTGGTCTGCCTGGGGGCCGGGATCACCTGCCGGGACGGCGTGCCGGTCGAGACCGTGGTGGACAACCGCAGGACCGGCGCGCCGCTCACCCTGGGCGGCGCCCCGGCCTCCCCCGCGGCGGGCACGGTGGGCTGGGCCCACCTGGAAGGGCACGGCGGCTACGTGCTGCCCGGCGGCGCCCGCCTGCGCACGCTGCGCGAGGAGCGCACCGGCGGCCCGGACGCGGCGGCCCGGAGCTACACGACGCTCTGGCTGGACCACGGCGTCGACCCGGACGCGGCGGGATACGTCTACGTCCTCCTGCCCGGCGCGGACCGGGCGCGCACCCGGGCACGCGCCGCCGACCCCGGCTGGGCGCACGTGCTCGCCAACACCGCCCTCCGGCAGGGGATCCGCGTCCCGTCGCTCGGGATCACCGCGGTCAACTTCTGGCAGGACGGGACGGCCGGCGACCTGACCGCCTCCGCCCCGTGCGCGGTGCTCGTCCGGGAGAACGGCGACGGTACGGCCGCGCTGACCGTCGCCGACCCCCGGCGCGACCTGGACGGGCTGACCGTGACCTGGCACCGGCCGGTGGCCGGGGTGCTGAGCGCCCACCCGCTGCTGTCCGGCGCCGAGACCGGCGGACGGCTGGCGCTCCACTTCGGGCGCCTGGCGGATCAGGAGGGCGGCTCGCTGACGGTCACCGTACGGCTCGGCTGGCGCTCCGTCTGGCCGGGCGCGCCGCGTCCCTCGCCCGCCCGCGGGCCGCGGATCCGGGAACGCCGCGGAAACAGGACATCGGCTGTCCGCGATCCTTCCTAGGCTCTCGGGCATGGACTGGAACGCACTCCTTCTCGACCAACTGGAATGGCACTGGGCCAACCACCTGCGCCCGCGCCTCGACGGGCTGACCGACGAGGAGTACTTCTGGGAGCCGGTGGCCGGGTGCTGGAGCGTGCGCCCGCGCGGCGCGAGCAGCGCCCCGATCGCCGCCGGGAGCGGCGGGTACGTCATCGAGTTCGCGCTGCCCGAGCCGGACCCCGCGCCGGTGACCACGATCGCCTGGCGGCTCGGGCACCTCATCGTCGGCGTGCTGGGCGTGCGGGCCGCGTCGCACTTCGGCGGGCCCGCCGTGGACTACCGGACCTTCTCCTACGCCGGCACGGCCGAGCAGGCCCTGCGCCAGCTGGACGAGGCGTACGCGGCGTGGCGGGACGGCGTGCGCGGGCTCGGCGCCGAGAGGCTCGCCCGGCCCTGCGGCCCCGCCGAGGGCCCGTTCGCCGACGAGCCCCTGGCCGCCCTCGTGCTGCACATCAACCGCGAGGTGCTCCACCACGGCGCCGAGATCCTGCTCCTGCGCGACCTGTACCGCGACCGCGGCGCCCCGCGCTGACCCCGGCGGTACGGCCCCGCGGCGCCGGACGCCCCGGCCGTGCGGGCCGGATGCGCAGCCCGCACGGCCTCTGGGGGGCCGGGCGCTGACGCCGGTGCCCGCCGCACGCAGGCCTCCCGCGCGGCGGGCACCGGACGCGCCGTCAGTGCGACAGCGGCGCCTCCGTGGTGTCCACCAGCACGCACTCCGCGATCGGCCCCTCGGCCACCCTGGCCCAGATGCCGGCGATCACACCGCCGTCGTTCTCCGAGACGCTGAACTCCAGCACCCCCGTCCGCCCCTCACCGATCACGCGCGGGTCGATGACGAAGCCGGGCTCGCTTCCCTCGGGCATGGGGAACACCGTCAGCGGAGCCTCCTCAGCGCTCAGGAAGCGGGCCGCGCGCGGCTGCGGGCTGCACTTCTTGCCCTGGGGGATGTAGTCGACGACCACGTTCGCCCCCATCTCCCGCAGGTCCTCCTGGAGGCCCTTCGGGTCCTTGGCCTCGTTGATGGTGATGTGGATGAGGCCGTCGGCCCCCTTGCTCACCGCGTACGCGGGCGTGCCGCCGAACAGCAGCGGCACCGCCACCACCGCGGCCGCCGCCGCGGCCGCCAGGCCCAGGGCGGGGGCCAGGACGGTGGGACGCGGGAGGCGGCGCTTCGCCGGTGCCCTGTCGATCTCGCTCATCACGAACTCCTTGAGCAGTCGGTGACGGCCCTCGGGAAGATCGCGCTCAGCCGGCCAGTTCATCGGATCTCCTCCTTGTCGGGGCCTCGGTCACCTACTACCTGTCGCGGAGGGGGAGGCGGTTCCCCGGCACCGGCGAGTTTCCTGCGGGCCCGTGACAGCCGGGACCTGACCGTGCCCACCGGGATGCCCAGCGCCTCGGCCGCCTGGGCGTAGCCGAGGCCCGCCCACACGCAGAGCGCGAACACGTCCTGCTCCTGGCGCCGCAGCCGGGCGTACGCCCGGTGTACGGCGGCCAGCCGCTCGGCGTCGTGGATGCGCCCCACGACCTCGTCGGCGAAGTCCGGTGTCTCCTCGCCCCTCGGCAGCCTGGACAGGGCGTCGTCGTGCCGGCGGGCGGCCCGGCGCACGTTGCGGTGCACGTTGGTCGCGATGCCGAGGAGCCAGGGCTTCAGCGAGCCGCCCTCCGGGTCGATCCTGGCCCGTAACCGCCATGCTTCCAGGAACGTCAGCGCCATCACGTCCTCGGCGGCGGACCAGTTGCCGGTCAGACGGAAGGCATGGTTGTAAACGGCCTTCGAGCACTCGTCGAAGAGTTGTCCGAAGGCCGCCTGGTCCCCGCCGCGAATGCGGGCGCGCATAGACATGTCCACACATCTCTACTGTCTGCACGCGCCCTCCGGTTCCGCCTGACCGCTCCCGGCCGTCGACGGAGTACGCCGCCGGTTCCCGGCACGCGTGCGCCTCCGCGCGCCTCCGTGCCCGTCGGCCACCGGATGCGGGCACGCCGGAGTGCCGTGGCCCTACTTGTGCCGGAAGTAGACGAACAGGCGGCCGTGGTTCTTGGAGTCCTTGTCGATGCGGTGGTAGAGGGCCTTGATCTCCTTCTGGTCCAGGAAGCGCAGGACCTTCTTCTTCAGCTGGCCCGACCCCTTCCCGGGGATGATCTCGACCTCGGTGGCCCGCTTCCGGATGGCCTCGTCGATGATCCCGCGCAGCGCCTTGTCGATCTCCCCGCCCCTGTTGTAGATCGGGTGCAGATCCAGCTTGAGCTTCAACGTGTCTCCTCCATGCGCTCGCGGGTGTCCGGACCGGCTTCCGCCCCCGGCGCGGAGCGGCACGCTCCACGCTACGGCCTCCGGTCCGGTGCGGACAGCCCGCCCGCGGCCCCTCTCCCCGGGAAGCCTGGAGTCAGCGAGCAGGGAGCCCGCGTCGGGCAGGCCGGTCACCGCGCAGTCGGGTCACCGCGCAGTCGGCGCCCTCGTTCTCGGCTCCGGTGGTCGCGGCGACCCGGAGGGGGTCGCCGCCCCATCGGCGCGCGACGGCGGGGCACTCCGGCCACCACCCGACCACCGGAGTGGAGGGTGCCGGACCCTCCGGGCTGCTGCAGTTTCTTCTTACTTGCGAGTTATTCGCAACAAGGTTACTCTCGGGGCGCCCCACCGACCCCGGGAGGAGACCCATGAGGCTGGCCCGGTGCCTGGCCGCCCTGGCCGCGACGTCCGGCCTGCTGACCGCCGCCTGCTCGGCCCCCTCGAACGGCCCCGCGGCCCCGTCCGCCGACGCGTTCGTGATCGGCCTCGGCTCCGAGTTCGACACCCTCAGCCCCGTGATGGGCTACGCGCCCGACGGCGGATCCCTCATCTACGAGGGGCTGATGAGCCGCGAGGCCGACCTGTCGCTCACCCCGGCGGTCGCGGCCGCCCCGCCGACCGTCTCCGACGACGGCGAGACCGTCACCTTCACCCTGCGCGAGGGCCTGAAGTTCCACGACGGGACCCCGCTGACCAGCGCCGACGTCGAGTACACCTACGAGGCCGTGCTGGACGGGGCCAACGCCTCGCCGATCCGGGGCGACTTCGCCGCGATCGAACGGGTCGACGCGCCCGACCCCTCGACCGTCGTGTTCCGGCTCCGCCACCCCTACGCGCCGCTGGTCCAGCGCACCACCCTGGGCATCGTGCCCGAGGGCGCCCCGCTGACCGGTGACCGGCCCGTCGGCTCGGGGCCGTACCGGTTCGTGTCCAGGACCCCCGGGGACAAGATCGTGCTGGAGGCGAACCGGGACTACCGGTCCGGCCCGCCCGCGCTGGACCGCCTGGTGCTGGCCTTCGCCGAGGACGACAACGTCCGCGCGACGCGGATGTCCGCCGGGGAGTTCGACGCCACGATCCTGCCGCCCCGCGCCGCGGCGCGGTTCGAGGGGCAGCGCGGCCTCACGGTGCACAAGGTGCCCAGCGCCGACTACCGCGGCATCATGTTCCCCCTCGACCACCCGGTCACCGGCGACCGGGCGGTCCGCAGGGCGCTCGGCCTGGCCGTCGACCGCCAGGCGATGGTGGACACCATCCTCGCGGGGGCGGGCACCCCGGCCTTCGGGCCCGTCTCCCCCGACACCTCCTGGCACAACCCCGAGGTGACCGGCGCGCCCGCCGGTGACCCGGAGGCCGCGCGCCGGCTCCTGCAGGACGGCGGCTGGCTCCCCGGCGGGGACGGCGTCCGGGTCAAGGACGGCGTGCGCGCCGCGTTCACGCTGATGTACCCGGCGGGCGACTCGCTCCGCAAGGAGCTGGCGCTGGCGGTGGCCTCCGACGCCAAGGCCGTCGGGCTGGACGTCCGGCTCGCCGGGCTCGACTGGGACGCCATCGAGCCGCGCATGCGCGAGGACGCCCTGATCATGGGGTACGGCAGCCCGTACGACCCCGACTACGTCAACTACGAGCTGTTCCACTCCTCCTACGCGCGCCAGGGCTTCTTCAACCCGGGCGGATACGAGAGCCGCGAGGTGGACGAGCTGCTGGAGACCGGCCGCCGCTCCGGCGACCCCGCCGAGCGCAGGCGCGCCTACCTCCGCTTCCAGAAGATCGTGCACGACGACGCGGTCTGGACCCACCTGGTCTTCCTCAAGCACGTCTACGTCATCCGCGGCGACCACCAGGGCGTACGGCCCGGCGTGGAGGCCCACGAGCACGCCCTCGGCGGCCTGTTCCGCGACATCCACACCTGGAGACCGGCCGCGTGAAGCACGGAACACAGCACCGGGGTCCCGGACCGGCGCCCGGCGGCGCGGAGCGCGCGGCCCCGCCCCCGCCCCCGCCCCCTGCTCCGGTCCCGGGCGCAGGCGCCCCGCGCCGCTCCCGCGGCACCGCGGCGGCGCTCGGGCGCATGGTGGCCTGGCGGGCGGCCTTCGCCGTGCCGCTGCTGCTGGCGGTGACGGCCGGCATGTTCGCCCTGGCCAAGGCCTCGCCCTTCGACCCGGTCCGGCAGTACCTCGGCGACCGGGCCGTGGTCACCGATCCGGCGGTGGCCGAGCGGATCCGCGCCGAATGGGGCGTCGACCGCCCCGTCCTGGAGCAGTACACCGCCTGGCTGGGCAACCTCCTCCAGGGCGACCTGGGCGAGTCGCGGTCGCTGCACCTGCCGGTCGGGCAGGTGATCGCCGAGCGGCTGCCGTGGACGCTGCTGGCCACCTCCGCGGCGATCGTGCTGATGCTCGCCGGGAGCCTGGCGGCCGGTACGGCCGCCGCCCGGTGGCGCGGCTCCTGGCTCGACCGGCTGATCACCGGAGGCGTGCTGGCGAACGAGGCGGCCCCGGTGTTCTGGCTCGGCCTGCTGGCGATCTGGGTCTTCTCGGTGAAGCTGGACCTGCTGCCCGCGGGAGGCCTGACGGACGCGGCGTCCACCACCGTGGAGATCGGCGACCTGGCCGCGCACATGGTGCTGCCCGTCACGGTCCTGGCCGTCTCCCAGTCGTCGTGGCTGGTGCTGTACGTGCGCGAGTCCGTCATCGGCGTGCTGCGGGAGGACTTCGTCATCGGCGCCCGCGCCCGCGGCCTGCGGGAGCGCACGGTGCTGCTGCGGCACGCGCTCCGCTCGGCGCTGCTGCCCTTCCTCACCCTGCTGGGCGCCCGGGTCCCGGAGCTGGTGACCGGCGCGATCCTGGTGGAGAGCGTCTTCTCCTGGCCGGGCGTGGCCTCGGCCTCGGTGCAGGCGGCCCTGGCCGCGGACTTCCCGCTGCTGGCCGCGCTCACCCTGCTGGGCACCCTGGCCGTGCTGGGCGGCAACCTGCTGGCGGACGTCGCCTACACCCTCGCCGATCCCCGCGTCCGCACCCTGGGAGTGAGCTGACATGGCCTCCTTCCCGCGGCTGAAGGCGGGCCTCCGCGCTCGGAGCGGGGCGGGGACCGCGGCCCGGTGGCCGGTGCGCCTGGCCGCCGCCGTGCTGGCGGTCCTCGCCCTGGCGGTGCTGCTCGTCCCGCCGCTGGCCCAGCTCGACCAGCAGCTGGTGGACCTGCGCTCGGCCGGTCGGCCGCCGTCCCTGTCCCATCCGCTCGGCACCGACCAGGTCGGCCGGGACGTGCTGCTCCGCTCGATCTACGGGCTGCGCGTGTCCTTCCTGGTCGGCCTGGTGGCCGCGCTGGTCAGCATGGTGATCGGCGGCCTCGTGGGGCTGGTCTCGGGCAGTCTCGGAGGCATGCCCGACCGCCTGATCATGCGGGCCGTCGACGGTCTCGCCTCGGTGCCGCACCTGCTGATGGGGATCTTCATCGTGGCGCTGTTCTCGCCGAGCCCGGTCGCGGTGGTGGTCTCGGTGGGGATCACGCACTGGATCACCGCCGCCCGCATCGTCCGCTCCGAGGTGCTCTCACTGCGCTCCCGGCCCTTCGTGGAGGCGGCGATCTCCGGCGGGGCGGGCAGGCTCCGGGTGGTCCGCCGCCACCTGCTGCCCCACCTGGCCCCGCACCTGCTGCTGGCCACGGTGCTGATGATCCCGCACGCCATCTGGCACGAGACCGCGCTGAGCTTCCTGGGGCTCGGGCTGCCCCCGCACCTGGCCTCGCTCGGCAACATGATCAACGACGGGCAGCGCTCCCTGCTGGCCGGCGACTGGTGGTCCAGCCTGGTGCCCGGCGTGTTCATCCTGGTGCCGACCCTGGCGGTGAGCGTGCTCGCCCAGCACTGGCGCGACCGGCTCACCCCCCGACTGCGATCGGAGCTGACGCTGTGACCGGAGCCGTTCCCGCCGGACCGGCCGCCCCGGCCGGAGGCGCCCGGGCCGCGGGCGCCGGGCGGGCCACGACGACCGCGACGGCTCCCGCGCACGCCGCGGGCTCCCCCGGGAGCCCCGCGGACCGCCGGCTCCGGGTGGAGGAGCTGACCGTCTCCTTCCGGCTGCCCGGCGCGACCGTGCGGGCGGTCACCGGCGTGCGCTTCGAGGTGCGTCCCGGACGGTGCCTGGCGCTGGTGGGCGAGTCGGGCTGCGGCAAGTCGGTGCTCGCCCACGCGCTGCTCGGGCTGCTGCCGGGCAACGCCGAGGTCTCCGGGCGGGCCTGGCTGGAGCAGGACGGGCAGGGGTTGGAGCTGCTCGGCGCCCCGCAGGCCGTACTGGCCCGGCGGGTGCGCGGGCGCGCGATCGGGCTGATCCCGCAGAGCCCGGCCACCCACCTGACGCCGGTGCGGACCGCGCGGGCGCAGCTGGAGGAGGCGCTGCGGGAGCTCGGCCATCCGCGGCCGCGCGAGCGCGCCGGCGAACTCGCGCTGCGGCAGGGCCTGCACCCCGCCGACCTGGACCGCTACCCGCACGAGCTGTCCGGCGGCATGGCCCAGCGGGTGGCGAACGCGATGGCGCTGGCCGGGGACCCGTGGCTGATCCTGGCCGACGAGCCGACCGGCGGGCTGGACCGGCCGCTGGTGGACAAGGCGATGGACGCGCTGCGCGCACTGTGCGACGAGGGGCGGGCCGTCCTGCTGATCACCCATGACCTGCGGGCGGCGGAGCGGGTCGCCGACGACCTCGCCGTGATGTACGCCGGGCGCCTGGTCGAGACCGGCCCGGCCGCGCGCGTCCTGGACCGGCCGCGCCACCCGTACGCCGCGGGGCTGGTGGACGCCCGGCCCGACCGGGCGTTCGTCCCGATCCCCGGCATGCCGCCGGAGCTGACCCGCCTGCCGGACGGCTGCGCCTTCGCGCCGCGCTGCGCCCGGGCCGACGCGGCCTGCGCGGCGCCGCCGGTGCTGGCGGACGGCGTGGCCTGCCACCACCCCGGGGAGGACGGCCGTGCTTGAGGCCCGCGACGTCACCGTCCGGTACGGCCGGCAGGTGGTGCTGGACCGCGTCTCGCTCCGCGTCGAGCCGGGGCGGGTGACCGGCCTGGCCGGCCCGAGCGGCTGCGGCAAGTCCACGCTGGCGCGGGTGCTGGCGCTGATGCTCCGCCCGTCGGGCGGCTCGGTGGTGCTGGACGGGCAGGCCGTGGGGCGCTGGCGGCAGCGGGCACCGCGGGCGCAGCGCACCTCCGTCGCCCTGCTCTACCAGCAGCCGCGCCTGGCGGCGGACCCCCGCCTGACCCTGACCGAGATCATCGCCGAACCGCTGGCCGCGGCGGGGCGGCCCGACCCGGAGCGGGTGGCCGCGCTGGCCGCCGAGACGGGCCTGACCCCCGACCTGCTCACCCGCCGCCCGCACGAGGTGTCCGACGGGCAGTTGCAGCGGGCGTGCGTGGCCAGGGCGCTGGTGCTGGAGCCGCGTTACCTGATCTGCGACGAGATGACGACCATGCTGGACGCCTCCACCCAGGCGCACCTGGTCGCGGTCGTGGAAGCCTACCGGGAGCGGAGCGGGGCGGGCGTGCTGGCCGTCAGCCACGACGACGCCCTGCTCGACCGCTGGGCGCACCGCCGGGTGCGGCTCGGCGAGACGGAACTCGGCGAGGCGGCCCCGGCCCCGGGGTGAGGGGCCCGGCGCCCCCGGGACGGGGAGGGCGCCGGCCTACGCCCTGCGGTGCAGGTAGTCGACCAGGGACGCCTTCTCGGTCTCCAGCATGTCGATGCTGCTCTTGACGACGTCGCCGATGCTGACGATGCCGACCATGCGGCCGCCGGAGACCACCGGCAGGTGCCGGATGCGGCGGTCGGTCATGGTGTGGCGCAGGTCCTCGACGTTGTCCTCCGGCGAGCAGGTGTGGACGTCGGTCGTCATGATGGCCGAGACGGGGGCCTCGAGCACCGCGGCGCCGCGGTCGTGGAGGTGCCGCACGATGTCGCGCTCGGAGACGATGCCCGCGATCGACGAGCCGTCCGGCGACACCACCACGGCGCCGATGTTGTTGTCCGCCAGGACGCCCAGCAGCCGGGTGACGCTCGTGTCCGGGTGGACGGTGGCCACGTTGGTTCCCTTTGCCTGAAGTATCCTGCCGATCAGCATTGGCACCACCTCGGTTCAGCCTGGCTCGGGGGGTATCCCCTTACAGTGCCCCGCCGCGCCTGCGGCTAAGCGCCCGCGCGGGCAAACACCGGATGACGGCGGGAGCCGCTCCTCCGGCCGGCGGGGCGGCGGCCAACCGGTCCTCCGCCCGGGGGCACGGCGGGGCGGGTCAGCCCGCGGGCAGCAGCCGCACCGCGTCGAGGGCCAGGGAGAGCTCGACGATGTCCAGCGGCCGGGCCAGTGACCGGCCGGTGAGCTGCTCGATCCGGCGGATGCGGTTGAAGACGGTGTTGCGGTGGCAGTAGAGCTGCCCGGCGGCGCGCATCGCCGACCCCTCGCAGCGCAGCCACGCCTCCAGGGTGCCGAGCAGCACCTCGCGGTCGGCGGGGTCCAGGGCCAGGACCGGCCGGAGCACCGCGGCGCTCAGGTGGCCGGCCAGCTCGGGCTGGCTGACCACCAGCGCGGCGGGGAGCCGGTCCTCCAGCCGGGCGATCTCCGGGCCCTCCCCCGTGCAGGTCCGCAGGGCCAGCTCGGCCAGCCTGCGGGCGCGCCCCAGCTCGGCCAGGCCCTCGACCACCGGGCTGATCCCGGCGCAGCCGGTGACGTGCGGGCGCAGGGCCTCGGTCAGCTCCCCGACCTCCCTGTCCTGGAGCAGGGCGACCGCCACCTCGTAGTCGGGGCGCATGCGCCACAGCAGCCGGACGGCGCCCAGGCCCGCCGGGCGGGACTCGTCGTCGGCCTGGCCGCCGCGGCCGGGCAGCCGGGTGATGACGACCGCGTAGCGGCCCAGCTCCGGCAGGTCGAGCGCGGCGGCGGCGCTGCGGACCAGCGCCTCGTCGGCGCGGTCCTCCAGCAGGGCGTCGAGCAGGGCCTGGACCCGCTCGTTGGTCCGGCCGAACAGCTCGGCCTCCCTTCTCCGGTAGGACTCGGCGGCGGCGACGGCCTGCCGGTCGACGGCGTGCCACACCTTGGTGGCGCTGCGGATGAGCAGCGGCAGGCTGTCCGGTTCCTCCTCCGCGACGACGCCGACCAGGCCGTCCCACATCACCTCCGCGGAGATCCGGTAGCTGCGCAGCAGCGAGTCCATCGGCAGTCCCTGCTCGGCGCGGCGGCGGGCGGTCTTCTCCGCCTGCTGCACGTCGCGCCGCTCCGGCCGGGGCAGCAGGATCGCGCCGATGCCGGTCTCCATGGCCTCGTACACGCTCTGCCAGTGGTCGTCGGTGGGCACCATCCTGCGGTAGGCCTCGTCGGTGTCGCGCGTCTTGGCCACGAGTTCGTCGGTGAGTTCGTGCAGGCGTCCGAGCAGCCGGCTCGCGGCCAGCCGCATGATCCTGCGCACCTCGTCGTCGGCCGCGGTCCGGATCCCCATCTGGCCATGGTGGCCCGGTACAGCGAGCGGAACAAGATTCTGTTTCGTTTCGTGATCCCGCGTTGTGCTGGAGCACAACGTGCGCCGTCCCCCCGTGGGCGTCCGCCCCGACTTCACCCCGCCCTCTGGACGCGGGTGAAGGACCTGGGTTGGGTGCGTTCATCGGTTGTCAGGAGGCATACATGAACGTCCACGCCTCCCGGCCGCCCGGAGCCTCCGGGCTGGCGGTCAGGGATCTGGCGGTGAACTACGGCCCCGTGACGGCCCTGCGCGGGGTCTCCCTCGACGTGCCGCGCGGGGCGGTCGTGGCGGTGCTCGGCGGCAACGGCGCGGGCAAGTCCACGCTGCTGCGCGCCGTCTCGGGAACGCTCCGCTTCCAGCGGGGCGGCATCACGGCGGGCGGGATCAGCTTCGACGGCGCGCCGCTGTCCGCGGCGGGCACCTCGGCCGTCGTCGCGCGCGGCGTCGTCCAGGTGCCGGAGGGGCGCAGGGTCTTCGCGCGGATGACGGTGGAGGAGAACCTGCGGGCCGGCGCGCTCGGGGCGCGGGACCGCAGGGCCGCCGCCGAGGCGCGGGAGCGGGTGCTGGAGCTCTTCCCGGTGCTCGCCGAGCGGGCCCGGCAGCGGGCCGGCCTGCTGTCGGGCGGCGAGCAGCAGATGCTCGCCATGGGCCGCGCGATGATGGCCTGCCCGCAGATGCTCCTGCTCGACGAGCCCACCCTCGGGCTGGCGCCGCTGATGGCGGCCCGCATCGCCGAGACCGTCCGGGAGATCAACGCGCAGGGCACGACGGTGCTCCTGGTGGAGCAGAACGCCGCGATGGCCCTGTCCCTCGCCTCCCACGCCTACGTGCTGGAGGTCGGCGAGGTCGTGCTGTCGGGTCCCGCCGGGGAGCTCGCCGCCAGCGACGAGGTGCGCCGCCGCTACCTGGGTGTCGGCGGCGACGCCGAGGCCCGGCCGACCGGCGGGCCCTCGCGGCGCCCCGCGCTGAGCAGGTGGCCGGCATGACTCTCCCCCCTTCCCCGTCCCCCTCCACGGCACCTCCCGGGCGGTCCGCATGAGCGATACATACCAACCGGACGGTATGGAACCGTCCATCCCGCGGCTGGAGGTCCGCGACGTCACCGTCCGCTTCGCCGGGCTCACCGCGCTCGACGCGGTGGGCTTCACCGTCGAGCCGGGCAGCGTGCACGCGGTCATCGGCCCGAACGGCGCGGGCAAGTCCACCTGCTTCAACGTCCTGTCGGGGGTCTACCGGGCCACCTCGGGCAGCGTGCGGTTCGGCGGGGCGGAGCTGACCGCCCTGCCGCCGCACCGCATCGCGGAGCTGGGCCTGGCCCGCACCTTCCAGAACATCGCGCTCTCCCCCCGCCTGTCGGTGCGCGACAACATGATGCTCGGGCGGCACCGGCTGACCCGCGCCGGGTTCGTCGCGGCCGGGCTGCGCCTGCCGTCCGCCCGCAGGGAGGCGGCCCTGCACAACGCCCGGGTGGAGGAGATCGCCGCCTTCGTCGGCCTGACCGACCGGCTGGACGCGCCCGTGGGCCTGCTCCCGTACGGCGTGCAGAAGCGGGTCGAGCTGGCCCGCGCCCTGTGCATGGAGCCGAAGCTGCTGATGCTCGACGAGCCGGTGGCCGGCATGAACGGCGGCGAGCGGCGCGACATGGCGGAACTGGTCATCGCCGTCAGGGAGAGCCTCGGCATCTCGATCCTGCTGGTCGAGCACGACATGGGGATGGTGATGCGGCTCGCCGACGCGGTGACGGTCCTGGACTTCGGCAGGCGCATCGCCGACGGCCCTCCGGAGAAGGTCCAGAACGATCCCGAGGTCATCCGGGCGTACCTGGGCGCGACGAGCGAGACCGAGGAGGCCGCTTCGTGAGCACTTTCATCGAACTGCTGGTGAGCGGGATCTCCGTGGGCGCGGTCTACGCGCTGATCGCCCTGGGGTTCGTCGTCATCTTCAAGGCGACCGAGGTGGTGAACTTCGCGCACGCCTCGCTGCTGCTGGTCGGCGGCTTCGTCGTCGCCAAGACGCACCCGCTGGTCGGCTTCTGGCCGGCCCTGCTGCTCGGCGTCGCCGGGGCCGCCGCCCTCGGCGCGCTGATCGAGTTCGTGGTCATCCGCCGGGCGAACGTGGTCTCGCACAGCGTGCTGGCGATCGTGACGATCGGCGTCGACCTCATCCTGGTCACCGAACTGACCCGGCGGATCGGCACCGACGTGCTCGCCCTCGGCGACCCGTGGGGCAGCCAGGTGCTGCGGCTGGGCTCGGTCAACATCCCGGTGACCCGGATCGCCGCGCTGGTCGCGGCGGGCGTCGTGATCACCGCGTTCCTGCTGGCGTTCAAGTACACCAGCTGGGGCATCGCGATGCGCGCCACCGCGGAGGACGCCGAGACCGCCGCCCTGATGGGCGTGCGGCGCGGCCGGGTCTCGATGGGGGCCTGGGCGGTCGCCGGGGCGCTGGCCGCTGTCGCGGCACTGTTCATGTGCGTCTTCCCCACCCCGGGCCTGGACCGGAACGTCACGGCCGCGGCGATGAAGGCCTTCCCCGCGGCGATCCTCGGCGGCCTGGACTCCACCACCGGGGCGCTGGCCGGCGGGTTCGTCATCGGCATCACCGAGTCGCTGGTCGGCGGCTACCAGGAGGAGCTGGCCTTCCTCGGCCGGGGGCTCGGCGACGTCGCGCCGTTCCTGGTGATGGTCGTCGTGCTGCTCATCCGCCCCGCGGGGCTGTTCGGGACGAAGGAGCTGGCCCGTGTCTAGCCCGGCAGCAAGGAGCTGGACCGTGTCCAGGACCGTGACCGTCGCCTGGTGGGCCGCGGTGGCCGCCGGCGTCGTCATCGCGCCGTTCTACCTCGACGCCGTCTGGCTGCAGGACGGGCTGTTCGCGATGGCGGCGGCGATCGGCGCGATCGGCCTCAACCTGCTGACCGGCGCCACCGGGCAGCTGTCCATGGGCCACGCGTTCTTCCTCGCGGTCGGCGCCTTCGGCTACGTGTACTTCGCCTCCTCGCCGAGCCCCGACGGCGAGTTCGGCGGGCTGGGCCTGCCGACCCCGCTGGCGGCCGTGCTCGCGGTGCTGCTGGCGGGCGCCGCGGGGGGCCTGTTCAGCCCCATCGCGGGCCGGCTCAAGGGCGCCTACCTGGGCATCGCCACGCTGGCGCTGATCTACATCGGCCACTTCGTGATGACCAACGCCACGCCCGTCACGGGCGGCCACAACGGCCGGCCGGTGCCGCCCATGGAGCTGTTCGGGTTCGCCTTCACCGACACGCCCGAACCCCTGGTGATCGCCGGGGTGCCGTTCGGCGCGCTGGAGCGCCTGTGGTTCCTCGGCGCCGCCGCGCTGCTCGGCGCGGGGCTGTTCGCCCGCGGCGTGCTGCGGGGCCGCCCGGGCCGGGCCATGAACACCATCCGCGACCACGAGATCGCGGCCGGGGTGATGGGCGTCCCGGTGACCCGCTACCGCGCCGGGGTGTTCGTGCTGTCGTCGATGTACGGCGGACTCGCCGGCGTGCTGATCGCCCTGGTCTTCCGGCAGACCGTGCCGGACTACTTCAGCCTCATCCTGGCCCTGTCCTACCTCGCGATGATCATCATCGGCGGGCTCGGCTCCGTCGCGGGGGCGGTGATCGGCGCGTTCTTCGTCTCGATGCTGCCCGCGCTGTTCACCCGCTACAGCGACGCCCTCCCCCTGGTCGCCCCCACCGGCCAGGAGGGGATCGGAGCCGCCGAGGCCGCCCAGATCCTGTACGGCCTCGCCGTGGTGGTCGTCGTCCTCTTCCTCCCCGGCGGGCTGTTCGGCCTGTTCACCCGCGCGCGCCTGCACCTGGCCCGCCGGACGCCGGCCGCCCCGCCCGCCAAGCCCTCCCTCACGCCCACCCCCGAAGCAAGGAACGGATGACCGACATGCCAATCCCACGCACCTCCTCCCGAGGCTCCCGCGCGGCCGCCGCCCTCGCCCTGCTGGCCCTGGCCGTCACCGCGTGCGCCAGCGACAAGGCCACCGGAGGCGGAAGCGGCGCCGCCGCCTCCGGCGACGGGGTGAAGACCGGACCCGGCGTCACCGCCGAGACGATCACGATCGGCATGATGACCGACCTGACCGGCCCCTACGCCTCCTTCGGCAAGAGCCTGACCAACGCCCAGCAGCTCTACTTCGAGCAGGTCAACAAGGCGGGCGGGATCTGCGGCCGGCAGCTCGAGTCGATCGTGCGCGACCACGGCTACGACGTGCAGAAGGCCGTGGCCGCCTACACCGAGATCGGCCCGAAGTCGGTCGCGCTCGCCCACGTCGTCGGCTCGCCCATGGTCAACGCGGTCAAGCAGCGCATCGAGGCCGACCAGATGCTGACCATCCCGCAGGCCTGGGCCACCCACCTGCTCGGCAGCAAGCCGATCCAGGTCACCGGCACCACCTACGACATCGACATGATCAACGGCGTCGACTACCTGGTGAAGGAGAAGGGCATCAAGTCCGGCGACTCCATCGGGCACCTGTACTTCGAGGGCGACTACGGCGAGACCGCGCTCAACGGCTCCAAGTTCGCCGCAGGCAAGCACGGCCTGAAGCTCGTCGAGCAGAAGATCAAGGCGACCGACCAGGACATGACCGCCCAGGTCGCGGCGTTCAAGAAGGCGGGCGTCAAGGCCGTCCTCGTCTCCGTCGGCCCCCGGCAGACCGCCTCCCTCGTCGGCGTCGCCCTGGCCGGCGGCATGAAGGTGCCGTTCCTCGGCAGCAACTCGGCCTACGCCCCGCAGCTGCTGGCGACCCCGGCGGGCGAGGCGCTGCTGGCCGCCTTCGAGTACGTGACGGCGGGCGCCCCGATGAGCTCGGACCTGCCGGCCATCAAGAAGCTGGGCGAGGACTACAAGGCCAAGTACCCGAACGAGGCCGTCGACAGCGGCGTCGCCTCCGGCTACATCGCCGCCGGGATCGTGGTGGACGCGCTGAAGAAGGCCTGCGAGAGCAAGGACCTCACCCGCGCCGGCGTGGTGAGCGCGCACCGCACCCAGAGCTCCTGGGGCGACCAGTACGGCGGGGCCATGGACTTCACCGCGTTCGACAAGCCCGCCTCGCTCCGCTCCTACATCGTCAAGCCGGACAAGGAGGCGCTGGGCGGCTCCGTCGTCGTCAAGGAGCCGTTCACGGCCGACATCGCCGGCGAGTACCAGGTGCCCGCCGGCGGCTGAGCCGCCGCGGTCCCGCGTCCGCCCGGCGGGACGCTCCGTCCCGCCGGGCGGACGGGCGCGGGCCGCACCCCGGAGGGCCGCGTCCCCCGGCGGGCCGTGTCCCCGGCGGGTCCTCCGGCGGGCCGCGTCCCCCGGCGGGCCGTATCCTTCGGAGGGTGACCGACAAGCTGAACACCGGCAGCCACGACCTGCCGGTCTCCGACGCGCTGGCGGCCTTCATGGCGACCGGGTGGGCCGACACCCACCGCGCCGACCTGGCCCCGCTGGCGGTGGCGGCCTACACGGCCAAGCGCCGCGCGGCGCTCGCCGCCCGCTTCCCCGGCGAGCGGCTGATCATCCCCTCCGGGACCCTGAAGGTCCGCAGCAACGACTGCGACTACCGCTTCCGCCCGCACAGCGCCTTCGCCTACCTGACCGGCGACCAGGAGCCCGACGACGTCCTGGTCGTCGAGCCGTCCGGGGAGGCGCGGCTCTTCCTGCGCCCGCGCTCGCCCCGCTCGGCGCCGGGCGCGGCCGGGCAGGAGTTCTACCGCGACCGCCGCTACGGCGAGTTCTGGGTGGGCCGCCGCCCCGACCTGGCCGAGGCCGAGGCGCTCTACCAGCTCGCCTGCGCGCCGATCGGCGAGCTGGAGACGGCGCTGGCCGGCCCCGCCCGGGTGCTGCGCGGCGTGGACGCCTCCGTCGACGCCCGGGTCGCCCCGCACGACGGCGACGCCGAGCTGGAGGCGTTCCTGTCGGAGATGCGGCTGGTCAAGGACGAGTGGGAGGTCGCCGAGCTGCAGCACGCGGTGGACGTCACCACCCGGGGCTTCGAGGACGTGGTGCGGGCGCTCCCCGAGGCCATGCGGCACCGGCGCGGCGAGCGCTACCTGGAGGGCGTCTTCGGCCTGCGCTCCCGGCTGGAGGGCAACGCCACCGGCTACGACAGCATCGTGGCCTCCGGCGCCAACGCGTGCGTGCTGCACTGGATCCGCAACGACGGCCGGCTGCACGAGGGCGACCTGCTGCTGATGGACGCCGGCGTGGAGACCGACGGCCTCTACACCGCCGACATCACCCGGACCCTGCCGCTGTCGGGCCGCTTCAGCCCGGTCCAGCGCCAGGTCTACGAGCTGGTCTACCAGGCGCAGAACGCCGCCATCGCCACCCTGCGCCCGGGCGCGCGCTTCCGCGACTTCCACCTCGCCGCCATGCGGGTCATCGCCGAGGGCCTGCACGACTGGGGCGTGCTGAAGATCAGCCCGGACGAGGCGATGGAGCCGGACAGCGGCCTGTACCGCCGCTACACCCTGTGCAGCAGCGGTCACATGCTCGGCATGGACGTGCACGACTGCGCCCGGGCCCGCGCGGAGACCTACCTGGACGGCGTGCTGGCCGAGGGCCAGGTGCTCACCGTCGAGCCGGGCCTGTACCTCCAGCCGGACGACCTGACCCTCCCGCCGGAGCTGCGCGGCATCGGGGTGCGCATCGAGGACGACCTCGTCGTCACCGCCGACGGCGCCCGCCTCATGTCCTGCGGGCTGCCCCGCCACCCGGACGAGGTCGAGCGCTGGATGGCCGGCCTGGCGGGCTGAGCCGGCCGTACGGACCGGCGGCGCCGGCCACCGGCGGGACGGGAAAGTGTGAGGCCCTGACAAGTCCCCGCCGGGGCGTTATGGCTTTCGCGCAAATTCCGCAGGAAGCATCGACTTACTGGACGAACCGTCATTAGCGTGACTGGTCCAAGGTCGTAGCCGCGGAATCCGAGGTGGTCGATGGCGGACGCCACGCGGGGCGCCACGCAGGGCGCCGCACCGGGCGCCGCCGGGAACGCCCCCGACGGTGCCGCGCCCGGCGGCCCCGGAGGGGGCCTCACAGGGGGTCTCAGCCGCGGCGCCGCCGGGGCCGGCGGGCGGCTCGTCCGCCTGGGCACCGGCGCGCTCGGCCGGATCGGCGACATGTCGGTGCTCGCCCTGGAGGGCTTCCGCCGCAGCTGGGCGGTGCGGAGCTGGTTCTGGGAGTTCGTCGAGCAGTGCTGGTTCCTGGCCCGCGTCACCAGCCTGCCCGTGCTCCTCGTCTCGCTCCCGCTGGGGGCGACCGTCGCCCTGCAGGTCGGCGATCTGGCCTGGCAGCTCGGCGCCTCCTCGGCCACCGGCGGCGCGGTCGTGGTCGGCCTGGTCCGCGAGGTCGCCCCGATGGCCTCGGCGCTGCTCATCGCCGGGGCCGGCGGGTCGGCCATGACCTCCGACATCGGCGCCCGCAACATCCGCGACGAGCTGGCCGCCATGGAGGTCATGGCGGTCAACCCGATCCACCGCCTGGTCACCCCCCGGCTGTGGGCGGCGAGCACCGTGGCGGTGCTGCTCGTCCCGCTGGTCATCGTGGCCGGGGCGGCCGGCGGCTACTTCTTCAACGTCATCGTGCAGGGCGTCACCCCCGGCGCCTACTTCGACGGCGCGACCTCCCTGCTGGTCACCAGCGACCTGCTGGTGACCCTGCTGAAGGCGTGGATCTTCGGCTTCATCGCGGCGATCATGTCCTGCCACTACGGCATGACCTGCCAGACCAGCCCGGTCGGCGTGGGCCGCGCGGTGAACCGGTCCACGGTCACGACCTTCATGCTGGTCTTCGCCGTCAACTACGTGATCACGATGATCTACTTCCTCGCCTACCCGCCGAGGACGCTGTGATGGCGGCCGTCCCGGGCGTGCGCACCGCGGGCCGGCGCGCCTACGACGCCCTCCTGGACGGCGCGGAGCGGCTGGCCGCGCTCTCGGACTGGCCGGTCTTCCTGTGGAGGGTCGTCTTCTACTCCGTGCGGGACATCGTCCTGCGCGCCAAGTTCACCAGGGTCGTGCTCCGCCAGATCAGCGACGTCGTGGTGGGCGTCGGCGCGACCATCATCGGCGGCGGCATGATCTTCGTGACGTTCACCATGGCCTTCGCGGTCGGTGCCACCGTCGGGCTCCAGGGCTACCAGGGCCTGCAGGCGATCGGCGCCGAGTCGTTCATCGGCCTGGTGGGCAGCTTCGCCAACGTCCGGGAGATCACCCCGATCATCGCGGCGGTCGCGCTGGCCGCCCAGGTCGGCTCGTCGTTCACCGCGGAGCTGGGCGCGATGCGGATCTCCGAGGAGATCGACGCGCTGGAGGTGATGGGCATCAACGCCTTCACCTACCTGATCTGCACCCGGGTGGTGGCCGCGCTGGCCGCGCTGATCCCGGTCTACCTGATCGCGCTGTTCGCCAGCTTCTTCGCCACCCGGCTGATGTGCACGGTGCTGTTCGGCATGGCGCCGGGCGTGTACGACTACTACTTCTACCTCGGCCTGCCGGCGATCGACATCGTCTACAGCGTGGCCAAGGTGGTCGTCTTCGCCTTCGCGGTGATCAGCATCCACTGCCGCTACGGGTTCCACGCCACCGGCGGTCCGGTCGGCGTGGGCGTCGCGGCCGGGCGGGCGATCCGCCAGTCGATCATCACCGTCGTCCTCCTCAACCTCCTGCTCTCCTACCTGTTCTGGGGCGGCGGCAGCAGCACGCCGCTGACGGGGTGAGCGCCCGTGGCCAGAGGTGAACCCGCCCTGCCGGTCCGGCTCGCGATCTCGCTGGCCGTGATCGCCTCCGTGGCCGCGGCCCTGGTCCTGGTCGTCCGGGGCGCCCCCGAGGTGAGCGGGACGCGGCTGTCGGCCGTGTTCGGCCGCTCCGGGCAGGGCCTGGACACCAACTCCCCCGTCAAGGTCCGCGGCATCACGGTCGGCGGCGTCACCTCGGTGACGCTGGACCCCGCGGGCCGGGCCGTGGTCTCCCTGTACGTCGGCCCCGGCGTCCGCGTGCCCGAGACCGCCACCGCCGCGATCGAGCCGGCCTCGGTCTTCGGCCCCAAGTTCGTCGACCTGGTCCCCGGCGGCGGGGAGTCGGGCGGCCCCTTCCTCGGCGACGGCGCGGTCATCACCCGGACCCGGGACCCGGTGGACCTGTCGGACTCCCTCGGCGACGCCTACGAGGGACTCGGCGCGGTGGACCCCGCGGACGTCACGACCATCGTGCACACCCTGGGCCGCGCCCTGGACGGCAAGGGCCCGCACCTGCGCGAGCTCCTCGACGGCGCCGGGGAGGTCGTCGGCGTCGCGCACCGGCGGCGCGCGGAGTACACCCGGTTCATCCGCGACGCCGCCGCGCTGAGCGGCGCCCTGGCCGACAAGGGGGACGAACTGGTGGGCGTCTCCTCCGACGTCGACGTGCTCACCCCCGGGCTGCTGGAGCGGGCCGACAAGGTGCGGGCGCTGCTGCGCGAGTTCGACGAGGTGTCCGCGCTGACCGCGCACGGCCTGCGCGCGCACCGCCGCGACATCAGGGCCGCGGGCACCTCCGCCGAGCGTGTGGCGGCTCTGCTGTACGCGGAGCTCGGGATCGCCGGCGACGGCGTGCGCGGCCTCAACGGGCTGATCGCCGGGTTGAACGATCTGATCGGCGGCACCGGCCCGGACGGGGCGAACCAGCTGAAGATGGCCGCCTACGTGCACACCGACCTGTGCGCGCTCTTCGTCGGCGCCTGCGGCGCGACGGGCGGCGGGTGAGCCGATGACACGGTCCGCAGAACAGGCGCGGCGCCTGCGCACCCTGGCCAAGCTCTCCGTCTTCCTCGTGGTCACGGTCACGCTGACCGTCGTGATCGGAGCGGAGATCGCCCGGGTGGGCGGCGGCGGCACCTACCGGCTCGTCGCCGTCTTCGACGACGTCTCCGGGCTCCGCACCGGCGACGAGGTGAAGATCGCCGGAGCCCCGGTCGGCCGGGTCGACGCGATCGAGGTGGTCGGCGGCCGGGCGGAGGTGACGCTGGGCGTGCAGGACTCGGTCCGGGTGCCCTCCGACAGCGCCGCGGCGGTCCGCTGGCGCGACACGATCGGCCGGCGCGTGGTCTACCTGGAGCCCGGCACCGCGCGGGACGTGCTGGCCGACGGCGCGCGGGTGCGGCGGACCAGCTCCGTGGTGGACATCGGCGACCTGGTCAACGACCTGGGCCCGCTCACCCGCAGCCTGGACCCCGAGCAGATCAACCGGCTGCTCACCGCGGCGGGCGAGGCGCTGGACGGCAACCAGGAGAACATCCCGCGCCTGGTGGAGGACCTCGGCGCGCTGACCTCCACCGTCGCCGAGCGCAAGGAGATCATCAAGGGACTGCTGGAGGACTACGCCACGGTGACCGACGCGATCTCCCGCCGGGACGAGCAGATCTCCCGGCTGGTGGACGACCTGGTCGAGCTGACCGGCGCGTTCGCCCGCAACCGGAAGCTGGTCGACGAGGCCCTGGTCGAGCTGTCCGCCACCGCGCGGGTCGGCGACCGGGTGCTCGGCGACAACGCCCGCGAGTTCGGCCGGGTCGTGGACGGCATGACCCGGCTCACCGGCGGCGTCCGCCGCAACCTCGGCGACATCGAGAAGGTGCTGGCCACGCTCACCCCTCCGCTGCAGCGCTCGTTCCAGGTGACCAGCCGCGGCCACTTCGTGACCACGGCGGTGCCCTGCGTGGCCCTCGGCCCGCTGCCCTGCCCCTACGCCATGGACGCCCCGCCGCCGCTGCGGGCCGTCGGCCTCACGTCCACGGCCGGTCTCAAGCGCGTCCTGGTGGGGTCGTAGATGGCGCTCAAGTCCTTCCGCGACCGCGACCGGCTGGCCGTCGGCGCCGTGTCGGCCGCGACCCTCGCCGTCGTGCTGGTGGCGGCCTTCCTCGTCGGCAACCTCGGGCTGCTGGAGGGCGGCTACACGATGTCGGCCGTCCTGCGGGACGCCGCCGGGCTGCGCCCGGGCAACGAGGTCCGGGTGGCGGGCGTGCCCGTCGGCGAGGTCACCGCCGTGCGCGCCGACTACGCCCGCGGCCACGTCGTGGCGACCTGGAAGGTGGACGACGGGATCAGGCTCGGCCCGCAGACCCGCGCCGAGGTCGCCCTCTCCAACCTGCTGGGCGGGCGCTACATCAGGCTCACCGGGCCGGTCACCCGCCCCTACATGGACGAGCTGCCCGAGCGGGAGCGGCTGATCCCGCCGGCGCGGACCAGCACCCCGACGCTGGTCACGGACGCGCTCAAGGACGCGACCCGGCTGGTGGAGCGGCTCGACACCGAAGCGGTCGACGGGCTGCTGCGGGAGCTGGCGGAGCTGAAGCCCGTCCCGCGGGGACGGGTGAGCAGGCTGCTGGACGACATCGGCGAGCTGTCGGAGGTGATCGGCGAGAGCGAGCCCGAGCTGCAGCGGCTGCTGGACGCCGGCGACCGGGTCATGAAGGTGCTGGACTCCAAGGACGCCCAGATCAGCCGTCTGATCGACTCGATCGAGGTGATGCTGGACGAGCTCAGGCGCCGCCGCGACGAGCTGAGGGCCCTCCTCGGCGACGGCAGCGACCTGGTCGGCGGCATCACCACCCTGGTCGCCGAGCACGAGAGGAACCTGATCGCGGTGGTGGACGACGCCACCGCGATCGCGAACCGCCTGGACACCGGGAGCAACGCCTCCCTCAACTCGGTGCTCGCCTGGGTCGGCCCCACCTTCTCCGGGCTGGCCGCCACCGGTGGGAGGAACCACTGGATCGACGCGATCGCGGTCGGGGTCGGGCCGATCAACCCCGAGGTGCTCGGCGCCATCCGCGAGGACAGGGGGAGGCGATGACAGGCCACCGGCGGCGGGCGGCGGACGGGCCGCGGCGGGCGGCCGGCCCGGGCCGGACCGCGGCGGGCCGCGGGACACGCGCCCCGGCGGGGACCGGCGGGCCGAGCAGGCCGGTCACGGCGGCCGGCGGGCCGCGCAGACTGGTGGCGGTGCTGCTGGCCCTGGTGCTGCCGGCCGCGGCGGGCGGGTGCTCGCCGCCGCGCGGCGGGGCCGGGCCGTACCGGCTGACCGCCTACTTCGCGGCCGCGCCGTCCCTGTACGAGCAGGCCAAGGTGAAGGTGATGGGACTGGACGCGGGGACCGTGGAGAAGCTCACCATCGAGCGCGACCGGGTCCGCGCGGACCTGCTCGTCGACGGGGAGGTCCCGCTCCCCGCCGACGTCCGGGCGGTGGTCGCCGCGCAGAACACGCTGGGCGAGCGGAACGTCGTGCTCCACCCGCCGTGGCGGCCGGGGCGGCCGCGGATCGCCCCGGGGGCGGTGATCCCGCTGGAGCGCACCGACCTGCCCGTGGAGATCGACGACGCGCTGGAGGCGTTCACCAAGCTCACCGACGCCCTGGACACCGGCACCGTGGGCGAGGCGGCCGGGAGCCTGGCCGACGGCGTCCGGGGCCGCGGCGAGCAGATCAACCGGGCGCTGTCCGACGCGGCCGCGCTCAGCCGCACCCTCGCCGGGCAGGACGAGAGGCTCGTCGAGCTGGCCGGCGGCCTGAACCGGCTCGCGGCCAAGCTGAACGAGCGCGAGAAGCAGGTCGAGACGACCATCGACGCCTTCGCCGAGACCAGCGCCGCCCTCGCCGAGGAGCGGGAGCGCACCCGGCGCTTCATCAGCGGCCTGGCCGACCTGGTACGGCGGGGCGACGTGCTGCTGGAGGCCTACCAGGAGCGCCTGCCGAAGGGCACGGCGGCCCTGGCGGAGCTGGTGCTCACCCTGAAGGCGAACAGCGAGTCCGCGGCCGAGGCGATCGCCGGGGCCCGCGGGTTCGTCGACGGCGCGGTCATGGCCTGGGACCGGAAGAACAACGTGCTCACCTTCCGCCTGGTGCTCAACGCGATGACCCGGGCCTGGCTGACCCCGCTCTTCGACGCCCTCGGCCTGGGCCCGGTGCCGTGCCTGCCGGGCGCGCTGAGCGACTGCGCGGCGGGGAGGAGCCGGTGAGCCGGCGGCGGGCGGTGCCGGGACCGGCCGGACCCCGCCTGCTCCTGGCGCTGGTGCTCGCCCTGGCGGGGTGCGGCCTGCAGACCCTGGGCGCGCCCTCCGGCGACCTGACCCTGAGCGCGACCTTCGACGACGTGCAGAGCCTGGTCGCCGGGCACAGCGTGCAGATCGCCGACGTGCGGGTGGGCAGCGTCACCGACGTCCGGCTGGAGGGCTACCGGGCCAGGGTCACCATGTCCATCGAGGACGGCAACCGGGTGCCCGAGGGCACCTCCGCGGTCGTCGCCAAGACCTCGATCCTGGGCGAGAACTACATCGAGCTCCGGCTGCCCGAGGGCCGGGGCATGGACACCGGGCCGTTCCTGGCGGACGGCGCGGTGATCGGGAAGACCTCGGTCGAACCGGACATCGAGCAGGTCACCGCGCGGGCCGGACCGCTGATCGACGCGCTCGGCGCCCAGGACGTGAACGCCGTGCTGGACGCGGCGGCGACCGGGATCGGCGGCAAGGGCGAGGACCTCAACCGCCTGCTGCGGCAGGCCACCGAGATCACCGCCGCCTACGCCGAGTCCCGCCGCGAGCTGGCCCGGACCGTCGAGGCCCTGGCGAGGCTGGGCGACGACCTGGCCGAGGGGTCCGCGGAGCTGGAGAAGCTGCCCGGCAACGTCCAGGCCGCCGCCGCCCGGCTGAACCACGGCCGCAAGCACGTCAAGAAGACGCTGCGGGAGCTGACCGCGCTGGCCCGCGAGGTCAACACCACCGTCTACCCCCGGCACGCCGCCCGGCTCCGCACCCTGCTGCAGCGCTTCGACGCGGTCACCTCGGCGGCGGTGCGGGGCAAGGAGGACCTGAAGGTCCTCGTCAGCCGGGTGCAGCGCTTCATCGACCAGCCGCCGATCGTGGTCAACGGGCAACTGCTGGCGTTCGTCTGGCTGAAGGGCCTGATCACGACCGGGCGGGAGGCCGGCGACCGGGCCCGCACGCCCAACTCCGTGGACGACTTCCGCCTGCTGCTGGAGCCGCCGCGATGAGGAACCGCATCCGCGTCAACCTCGCGTTCTTCGTGGTGCTCGGCGCCGTGATGACCGTGTGGGCGTTCACCGGCGTCATCCGGCTCGACGTGATCGAACGGCCGTACCGGGTCAACGTGGAGTTCGCCTCCTCCCCCGGCCTGGTGCCCGGCTTCGACGTGGCCTACCTCGGCGTGCGGATCGGCCGGATCGACGGCGTGCGGCTCGCCCCCGGCAGGATCGTGGTGGCTCTGGACATCGACCGCGGGGTGCGGATCCCGCGGGGCGTCACCGCCGAGGTGCGCCGCAAGTCCGCGATCGGCGAGCCGTACGTGGAGATCTCCCCGCCGCGGCGCGGGGCCGCGCCCGGCGACCTGGCGCCCGGCGCCACCATCCCGCTGTCGGCCACGTCGGTCCCGCTGGACTACCGGGAGCTGTTCGACGGGGTCGGCAGGGTCCTGGACGCGATGCCCGTCGAGGACGCGCGGACCATCACCCGCGAGCTGGCCGCCGGGCTGGACGGCCGGGCGGCGTCGATCCGCGAGGTCGTGGACAACGCGCACGACGTCACCGCCACGCTCGCCGAGAACACCGAGCTGCTGGACGAGCTGTCGGTGAACCTGACCCGGCTGACCGGCACGCTCGCGGGCAGGCGGGAGCAGCTGGCCTCGGGCGCGACCGACCTGGCCGCCGTGACCCGGTCGATCCGGGCCTCCCGCAAGGACCTGTACGCCGCGCTCGAACACGGCCCGTCCTTCTTCCGCCAGGTCGACCACGTGCTCGGCACCGCCCGCCCGGGCCTGTCCTGCCTGCTGACGGCCCTCGGCACGGAACCGGGCCGGGTGTTCACCTCCGCGTCGCGGGCGCACGTCGACCACCTGCTGCGGACCGTCCCCACCGCCCGGGTCCTGCTGGACAGGGTGACCGAGAAGCACGCCGGGGGCCTGTACGGCAGGGTCACGTTCGTCATCAGCGTCCCGGGCGGCCCGAAGGTCGCCACGGAGTACGGCAGGCCGCAGGCGAAGCCGGAGGTCCGCGAGCTGCGCTCCTGCCCCCGGGGCGCCGCCGCGCAGGGCCCCCGCCGCGGGGACGACGACGAGGACACCGGCCCCCACCCCGGGGACGGCACCGGCCCGGACGGCGGGGCGGGCGCGACGCCGTCCGGCGCGGCGGCCTCCGAGGACGGCGGCACCGCCGAGGCCGCGCCGCGGGAGAGCGCCACCGGCGGCGCCGCGCCCGGCGCCGCCGGTGCCGGCTCGCAGGACCTCACCCCCTTCGTCATCGCGGTCCTCGCCGCCGTCGCCGTCTCGGGCGGCGTGATCGCCGCGCTCGCCGTCCGCCGGGCGGGCCGCCGCCGGGAACAGGAGCAGCGATGAGTCCCACCCCCGCCACGTCCGCGGACCCCTCCGAGGAGGCCGGCGCCGGCCGTACGGAGGGCACCGGAGCGCAGGACGCCCGGCCCGAGGACGCCCGGCCCGAGGACACCGGACCCGAGGAGGCCGGGCCCGGCGGGGCCGGCACCGCGGCCGGTGCCCGCGGCAGGCCCGGGACGCGGTGGAGGAGGCTCGCCGGGGCGGCCGCCGCCACGGCGGTCGCGGGCGCGGTGGCGTTCGGCGCGGTGCAGTGGGTCTCCGCCGAGCGGCTGGCCGACCGGCTCGCGGCGGAGAAGGCGGAGCGGCTCGCGGTCTCCGCCACGGCAGGGGAGTTCGCCGCGGCCCTGCAGACCTACGACCACACCGACCTGCAGGCCTACCGGGACCGCGTCTTCAGCCTGTCGGGCGAGGACTTCGAGAAGACCTACGACGAGGCCTTCAGCCCGCTGGAGAGCGTGATCACCGCGATGAAGGCGTCCTCGACGGCCTCGGTCCGCGGCGTGTACGTCTCCGAGGTCGCCGACGGCAGGGCCACCGCCATCACGGTCGTCGACTCCCAGGTGAAGAGCACCTCGGGCACCCGGCGCATGCTCGGCGCCTACATGGAGCTGGGGCTGGTCAAGACCGGCGGGCGGTGGAAGGTGAACGACGCCACCGTGATGGGCGCCGCCGAGGAGCTCGTGACCGACCCCGACGGCAGGGCCGCCGCCCCCTCCGCCTCCCCGGCCCCCTCCGGGAAGGACTCCGGGAAGAAGAAAACCGGGTGAGGCCGGAGGGCGCCGCTCCATGACGCGGGGACCGGCGCCCGGATCCCCTCAGCATCGGTGCCTGCCTGCCGACAAGACGTACATGAGCGGATCGAGGCGGTTCTCCCTTCAGTTGCGGCACCGGTTGCTGATCCTGGGCGCGGGCGGAGTGCTGGCCACGGCACTGGTGCTGGTCGGCGTCGGGACCTGGCAGAGCGCGCGGTTCAGCGACCTCGCCGCGGAGAACGTCGCGGAGCTCACCACGGCCGATCTCGGCCACGTGACCGAGGGGGTGAACCGGCTCGTCAACGCCGTCGGCTCGTCCGTCCAGCAGTCCGTCGACGACGACATGCGGATCGTGGCGGGCGAACTCGCCGAGCGCGGCCTCCGCTTCGGCGGCGGGTCGGTGACCTGGGAGGCCACCGACCAGCTCACCAAGCGGACGCGCCGCGTCACGCTGCCCCGGGCCCTGGTCGGCGGCACCTGGCTCGGCCAGAACGACGACGCGGACCGGCCCACCCCCTTCGTCGACGACGTGCAGGACACGGTCGGCGGCACCATCACGCTGTTCCAGCGGATGAACGACGAGGGCGACCTGCTCCGCGTCGCGACCAACGTGCCGAACGCCGACGGCGGGCGGGCCATCGGCACGTACATCCCCGCCACCGGCGCCGACGGTGCGCCCAACGCCGTCGCCGCCGCGATCAAGGCGGGCGAGTCCTACCGGGGCGTCGCGAAGGTCGTCGACACGTGGTACATCACCGCGTACGACCCCGTCCGCGACTCCTCCGGCCGCGTCATCGGCGCGGTGTACTTCGGGGTGCCGCAGACCGAGGCGATCGCGCAGCTCACCGAGGCCGTCGCCCGGACCGAGGTCGGCGCGAACGGCGGTGTGACGGTCTACAGCACCGGCGCCGCGGACCGCGGCAGGGTGATCGCCTCCTCCAAGGGGTCCGCCGCCGGCGCGGCGGACCTCGACGCCGCCGACGCCGACGGGCGCCGCTACGTCGAGGAGATCACGGCGAAGGCTCCTGAGCTCGGCGCGGACCAGATCTGGCGGACCGAGTACAGGCTGCCGGGAGCGGGCGGCGCCCCCGCGGCGGAGACCGCGGTCAACGTCTCCTCGTACGCTCCGTACCAGTGGGCGATCGCGGTCATGGGATACGGGCCGGACTACGACGCGGCCGTCACCGAGATCGGCGAGGGACGCCGGACGATGCTCGTCGCGTTCGCCGTCGCCGGGCTGCTGATGACGGTCGCCGGAGGCGGCCTGGCCGTGCTGTGGGCGCGGCGCCTGAGCCACCGGGTCGGGAGGCTGACCGGCGCCCTGAGCGCCGTCGCCGGACGCGACCTCACCGTCGCGGTGCACGAGGACGGCGGGGACGAGATCGCCCGGATGGGCGCCGCGCTCGGCACCGCGCTCGCGGAGCTGCGGCAGCTTCTGTCCGGCATCGCCGGCGGCTCGGCGGCGGTGACGGGCGCGGCGGCGCAGGTCTCGCGGGTCGGGGCGGAGCTGTCCGGCTCGGCCGAGCGCGCCTCCGACCAGGCGGGCGCGGCCGTGGCGGCCGCCGAGGAGGTGTCCCGGAACGTGGGGACCGTGGCCGCCGGCTCCGAGGAGATGAGCGCCTCCATCAGTGAGATCGCCGGGAACGCCCAGCAGGCCGCCCAGGTCGCCGGCGACAGTGTGGAACTGACTCGGCAGGCCTCCCGCACGGTCGCCAGGCTCGGCGAGTCCAGCGCCCAGATCACCGACGTGGTCAAGGTCATCAGCAGCATCGCCGAGCAGACCAACCTCCTGGCCCTTAACGCCACGATCGAGGCCGCGCGCGCCGGCGAGGCGGGCAAGGGCTTCGCGGTGGTCGCCGGCGAGGTCAAGGACCTCGCTCAGGAGACGGCGAGGGCCACCGACGACGTCGCCGGCCGCGTGTCCGCCATCGAGGAGGACACGCGGCGGGCCGTCGAGGTCATCGGGGCGATCTCGGAGTCCATCTCCCGGGTGAACGACTTCCAGGCCGCCATCGCCGCCGCGGTGGAGGAGCAGACCTCGACCACCCGGGAGATGAGCCGGAACGTCGGCCAAGCCGCGGCCGGAAACGAGGAGATCGCACAGAGCCTGGGTGAGGTCGCCGCGACGGCCGGCCTGACCCGCGACGCCGTCCGCACGGCCCAGGACGCCGCGCGCGAGCTGGAGGACACCGCCCGGCACCTGGACGAACTGGTCGGGCGGTTCCGGCTGAACCGCTGAGGTCGGTCCGGGAGGAGCGGCGAAGGGTCCGCAGGCCCGCTCCTCCCGGCTCTCCCGGTCCGGAAATGATCGGGAAACCGGAAATACGTCCCCTGTGTCAGGTGAGAGCCCTAATCTGGGCGGATGCCTGATTCCCTGGTGCTGGCCGGCCTCACCGACGAGATCTACTCCCCCGACGGCATGGACCTGCTCACCGCGACCGAGCGCGAGCGCGCGGCGGCGTTCGCCCGGGAGGCCGACCGGCGCGACTTCGTCGCGGCCCACGTGCTCGTACGCAGGTGCGCGGCCAAGGTGGCCGGGGTGCCGGAGGACCGGCTGACCCTGCTCCAGGTCTGCGAGTACCACGGTCCGGGCCACGGCAGGCCGTACATCGCGGAGATCCCGCGGCTCGGCGTCAGCCTCAGCCACAGCCGCGGGTACGTGTGCGCCGCGGCGGGCCCCGGCCGGATCGGCGTGGACGCCGAGCGGGTCCCCGGCGGCCCGCTGGACACGTCACTGGCCGCCCAGGCGCTCAGCCCCGGGGAGCTGGCCCTGGTCCGCGACAACGAGGCGCTGATCCGGCTCTGGGTCCGCAAGGAGGCGCTCGTCAAGCGCGGCGAGCTGACCCTGGACGGCCTGCGCACGACCGACCTGTCCGCCCTCCCGCCGGGCCCCGCGCCGGGCGATCGGCACACCCTGCGCTGGCAGGGCCGCCACCTGCTCGAATGGCGGACCTCCGGGGAGGATCGGGTGGCGGTCTGCGTCATCTCCGACCACCCCGCCGTCCTGGGCTGAGGCCCGCGGCCGGGCCGCCGCCGACGGCTGATATAGGTTCAGGTCATGGACCGGAGGCCGCCGACCGGCAGGCCGGAGGACGGGCGGCGACGGGAGATCGGACGAGCGGTGCGCGGGAAGAGCGGTGGGCGAGCGGTGGACGGCGAGGAGCATCGATGGCTCACTTCGGCCGAGCAGCGGGCCTGGCGCGCCCACCTGGCCGTGCACAAGCTCCTGGCGCACCGGCTCGACCGCGAGCTGCAGCCCTTCGGGCTCTCGCTGAACGACTACGAGATCCTGGTCAACCTCTCGGAGAGCCCCGGCCGCCGCATGCGCATGAGCGACCTGGCCGACGCCACGATCCAGTCCCGCAGCCGGCTGTCCCACCAGATCTCCCGGATGGAGGCGGCCGACCTGGTCGCGCGGGAGACCTGCGCCGACGACCGGCGCGGCACCTTCGCCGTGCTGACCGAGCACGGCTGGAGCACCATCCAGAAGGTCGCGCCGCACCACGTCGCCGGGGTGCGGCGGCACTTCATCGACCTGCTCACCGACGACCAGCTCCATGAGCTGGCGGCGGCCTACGGTCCCGTGGTGGAGCACCTCAAGAGCCTGCGGTGAAGCGAAACCGATACCGGCCGGTCCTCCCTCCCGGAACCCGGGGATCGCTACGATCCGGCCATGTCTGCTCGCCGGATCCTCATCGCCGCGCTGGCCGCCGCGTTCTCCCTGGTCACCGCGTGCAGCGGTGACCCCGGCCCCCGGAGCACGCTGCCCGGCGGCCCCGACCTGGTCGGCAAGTCCGCGGAGGCGATGCGGACCGTGAAGTCCGCCGCCTTCGCCATGGAGACGGAGAACACCCCCCAGCTCCAGGTCAAGAAGGCCTCCGGCCGACTCAGCGCGACCGGTGACGCCGACGGGACGCTCCAGCTCGACTTCGCCGGGAGCCTGCAGGAGATCAGCTTCGTCCTGGCCGGGGACACCGTGCACTTCAAGGGGGTCACCGGCGGGTTCCAGAAGATGTCGCGGAGCGAGCTCGCCGCGATCTACGACCCGTCGGCCATCCTGGACCCCGAGCGGGGGGTCGTCCGGCTCCTGTCCAACGCGCTGGACCCGAAGACGGAGGCGGAGGAGAAGGTCGGCGGCGCGGACGCCTACCGGCTCTCGGCCACGCTCTCCCAGCAGATCCTCGCCGCGATGGTGCCGGGGATCGCGCAGAGCGTGGACGGCACCCTCTGGATCGACAAGGCCACCTCCCGCCTGCTCAAGGCGGACCTGCCGCTCTCGGCGGGCAAGGTGACGGTCTCCTTCACCGACTACGACGTGCCGGTCCGGGTGACCGCGCCCGCGGAGTGACGGCATGGACTCCCCCGGCACCACTCCCTCCGGCCCCGGGTCCGATGACGCCCCCGATGACGCCCCCGGTACCGGGTCCGGCCGCGGCCCGGCCGGGTCCTCCTCCGGCCCCGGCTGGGGCCGGGCCGCCCGGCGGCGCGTCGCCCTCGGCGTCGGCGGCACCGCGGTCCTGCTCGCCGCGCTGGACGCCTACGTGGTGGTCACCGTCCTCGTCGACATCGCCGAGGACGTCGACGTCCCGCTCAACCACCTGGAGCGGGCCACCCCGATCGTCACCGGCTTCCTGCTCGGCTACATCGCGGCCATGCCGCTCCTGGGCCAGCTCTCCGACCGGTACGGCAGGCGCCCGCTGATCCAGCTGTGCCTGGCGGGGTTCGCGGCCGGCTCGGTCGTCACCGCGCTCGGCGACACGGTCCCCTGGCTGGTGGCGGGCCGTACGCTGCAGGGCCTGGCCGGCGGCGCCCTGCTGCCCATCACCATGGCGCTGGTCGGCGACCTGTGGGACGAGCGCGGCCGCCCGGCGGCACTCGGCGCGGTCGGCGCCCTGCAGGAGCTCGGCAGCGTCCTCGGCCCCCTGTACGGCGCGGGCCTGGCCGCCCTGGTCCCGGTCACCCTGCGCCTGGGCGACGTCCCGCTCGGCGGCTGGCGCTCGATCTTCTGGCTGAACCGTCTGCTGGTGACCCTCGCCGCGGTCGCCGGCCTGCGGGTGCTGCCGCCGCCCCGGCGGGCGGCCCGCCCCGGACCCGGCAC
>NZ_BAAAUT010000053.1:24195-50061 GCF_039534085.1 Planomonospora alba | reverse complement strand
ACGAGGTGATCAGGTAGAGGTAGCCGATCACCTTGTGGTCGGTGGAGGTCAGCCAGGAGACGATCACGGAGCCCGTGCGGCGGCGGTGCACCGGGGCCAACGGCGAGGTCAGCGGTTCCTGGGGGGGTTGCCGGTAGGTCGTCATCGCCCTCTCCGTGGGAGGTGTCAGGGGATACGGGCGGGCGGGGCATACCCCGGCCGATCACCCCCAATCCTCCCCAGGCGGGGAACGGCCGCGCGGAGCGGGCGGCGGACCGGTCACCGCCGGACGGTCACCCCCGGCCGCCGCCTCCGCGGACCTCGGCGCGGATCGTTCCGCGGAGGCGGCGGCCGGCGGGCCACCACACCGCCGCGTAGCAGAGCAGCAGCACCGAGCAGCCCACCACCGCGCCGGTCCCCACCCGGGTGCCCGTCTGCGCCCAGCCCGCCGGTGAGAAGAACACCGGCCAGAGCAGCCCGCCCAGCGCGGTGGCCGCGGCCGCCGCCGCCAGGACGCCGTGCCGGACCGCCCGGGGGAGCACCAGACGCTCCGGCAGCGCCCGCGGCTCCATCCGGGAGAGCCCGCGCCGAGCCCACCAGAGCACGGCCACCAGGCCCACCGCCGTGGACAGGTACTGCAGCACGCGGAAGACGGGGACGAGCCCGGCCGCCCGGACGTCCAGCCACGCCCAGCCCCACAGGCCGGAGCTGTAGGAGTGGGTGAAGGAGTCCCAGAACAGGTGGGTGAGGGTCCCGGCCACGCCGCCGGCGGCCACCGCGGGCAACCGGCGCAGGCCGTACCCGCCGGGGGCCAGGGCCGCGGCGCGGGCGGCGAGGGCGGGCGGCAGGAGAGCGGTCAGCGGGTCCCTCAGCAGGGCGTGGAAGAGCACGGCGAGCAGCAGGACCGCGGCGAGGTCGAGGGTGAACGCCCCCTGCACGGAGTGCCAGATCGGGTAGTCGGGCAAGAAGGGCAGGAAGATCGGCAGGTCGGGGACCATCGCGCCCAGCGCCAGGGCCCAGGGGTCGAGCACCCGGCGGGCCCTGGCTGAGGAGATCAGCGGCAGTACGGCGGCGACGTGGCTGGGTGTGAACGGCACGGATCTCCTCTGGCGTCGGGTGGACCCGCCGAGCCTACGCCGCTCCCCGGAACCCGCGAGGCCGCCGTGATGTAACGTTCCGTGACATGACGGTTGCCCACCGTCAAGGGGAGCCAGGGGGTGCCGAGGTGGAGCGCAGAGCGGGGCGGCCCGGGACCGCGCAGACCTCCACGGGGCGTGCGGGCGGTCCCGCCCGGCCGGTGCACGAGGTACCGGAGACTTCCGGGGCGTTCGGGGCCGGTGAGGCGGGTGAGCCTCCGGAGGCGTACGGGACGTGCGCCGCGGACACGGCCCGGGGAGCGGACGGCGCGCCCCTGACGGCCGGTGCGGCGCGCGGCGGCGCGTGGCTGCGCGACGCCCGCAGGGCGCGCACGCTCTCCCTGGTCACCCTGGCCTGGCTGGGCGCCGAGAGCCTGATCGGCATCGCCGCCGGACTGCGCGCCCACTCGGTCGCGCTGATCGGCTGGGGCGTGTGGTCGCTGGTGGAGGCGCTCGCCAGCCTCATCGTGGTCTGGCGGTTCTCCGGGACCCGGATGCGCTCGGCGGACGCCGAGGAACGGGCCCGCAAGGCGGTGGCGGTCAGCTTCTGGCTGCTCGCCCCCTACCTCCTGGTCCACGTGGCGCACGACCTGGACGCCGGGCACCGGGCGGCCACCAGCGTCCTCGGCATCGCGGTGACGGCGGTCAGCCTGGTGAGCATGCCGCTGCTGGGCCTGGCCAAGCGCCGGCTCGGCGCCCGGCTGCACTCGGCGGCCACCGCGGGCGAGGGCACCCAGAACCTCATGTGCGCCCTGCTGGCCGGGGGCGTGCTGGCCGGTCTCGCGCTCAACGGCGCCGGCTGGTGGTGGGCCGATCCGGCGATGGCCGCCCTCCTGGCGGCGGTGGCCGTACGGGAGGGCCTGCGCACCTGGCGCGGGCACTCCTGCTGCCACTGAGCCGCCGCCGGACCCCCGCTGAGACCGCCCCCGGCCCACCGACGGGCCCGTTGCCGGGCTCGCTGCCGGGCTCGCTGCCGGGACCACCGCCGGACCCGCCCCGCCCGAGCGGTTTCCGGCCCACCCGCGCGCTGAGCAGTGCGGATGCGTCCCCGCCTCGCCGAACGCAGAAGATCAGCGCGATCACGTAAAGTGATGATCGCACCAAAACAGGTGTTTTGCCACGGTAAGTGTTCCCAGTACAGTTCCGTGAATATTGCGGTTTACCTCCCGCTAGGGTGGCCCGCTGGCTTCAGGACATCGACATCGAAGAGGGCATCGTGGGCGGACGTCACCGGACGGATGAACTCGACGACGGCTACGCCTCCTACCGCGAGCCGTCCCGGCGGCGACGCGGCGGACGGGGGAAGGTGCTGGTCCCGCTCGCGGGATCGGTCGCCCTCGCCGTGCTGCTCGGCGTCGCCGCCTTTGTGATCATCAATCGTGACCGGGGGTGCTCCGGGGACGCGGCGGAGCTCCGGGTCACCGCCTCCCCCGACATCCACCTCGCCGTCTCCCAGATCGCCGAGCGCTTCAACAAGGCCGGCCACGACGTCGGCGGCGGGTGCGCGAGCATCAAGGTGGCCAAGGCCGCCTCCTCGACCGTGGCCGCCGGGCTGAGCGGGAGCGGCGGCAAGGTCGGCGCGATGGACCTGTGGATCCCGGACTCCAGCCTCTGGGTGACGACCGCGCGGTCGAAGAACCCGGACGTCCCCGCCCCCATCGTCTCCGTCGCCCAGTCCCCCGTCGTGCTGGCGGCTTCCGGCTCCGTGGTGGCGAACCTGCGCAGGAGCCTCGGCGACGCCAGCTGGGCCGGCATGATCGACGCCACGAACGCCGCCAACGTGGACGGCCCCGGCCGCAAGGTGCGGGTGCTCACGCTGGACCCCGCGCTCAACGCCGCCGGGCTCGGCGCGCTGCTGGCCGCCTCCGCGGTGGCCACCACCGCGGGAGCGGGCGAGCAGCAGCTGGTCGGCGCGATGAAGACGCTGTCCGGCTCGACCGTCAAGGACCAGAACGCGCTGCTGTCCAGCCTGAGCGTGAAGGGCACCCGCATCCCGCTGGGCGTCTCCTCCGAGCAGGGCGTGTGGGCGTTCAACAGCACCAAGAAGCCCGAGGTCCCGGCCGTCCCCCTCTATCCGGCCGAGGGCACCTTCAACCTCGACTACCCCGCGGTGATCACCACCGAGGACGCCGGCGCCCGCGAGGTGGCCGAGGCGTTCGTCAAGGAGCTCGGCACGGCCGCCGCCCAGAAGACCCTCCAGGACCAGGGTTTCCGCACCCCCGACGGCAAGGGCGGCAAGGCGATCTCCGACACGGACGGCTTCCGGGCCGAGGCGCCGGAGGCGCTGCCGACGCCCGACGCCAAGACCGTGGCACGCATGGCGCAGTCGTGGTCGCGGATCAACCTCGGCACCCGGCTGGTCACGCTGCTGGACGTCTCCGGCACCATGGCGTACCCGATCCCGGGGACCGGCATGACCCGGATGCAGGCGATCTCGAAGATCTCCATCGAGGGCATGAAGCCGTTCCCGAACAGCAGCGAGATGGGCCTGTGGGAGTTCTCCACCCATCTCGACGGCCGGGGGGTCGACTACCGCGAGCTCGTCTCCGTCGGCCCGCTGACCGAGAACGTGAACGGCGTCCTCCGCCGGGACCTGCTCAACCAGAAGCTGCTCGGGATCCGGGCCAGGGCCACCGGCGACACCGGGCTCAACGACTCCCTCGCCGCCGCCTACCGGATGATGAAGGAAGGCTACAAGGCCGACAAGATCAACACGATCCTCGTCATGACGGACGGCGCCGGCAACGACGACCCGGACGGCGGGATGAGCAACCAGGAGCTCCTGCGGTTCCTCGAGAAGGAGTTCGACCCGGAGAAGCCGATCAGCATCCTGATCATCGCCTTCGGGCCCGACGCGCCGAAGGGCAAGCGCCAGATGGAGGCCGTCGCCAAGGCGACCAACGGCGACGCCTACATCGTCAACGACATCCTGGAGATCCGCAAGGTCTTCCTGGAGGGCATGTCGCGCCGCCTCTGCTCGCCCCACTGCTGACCTCCCTCCTCTCGCGACGGGCGGTGCCCCACGGGCACCGTCCGTCCCTTCTATCCCAGGTCATACCTGGTCGGCATATCAGGGCAACCTCCCGCGAAGGGGTGGCGTCCCACTCGCGTGGGGACTCGGGTGTGACCCGTGAACGAGCCCGTCCGCATCGGGGAGGAGTGTCCGTGCCCGGATGGCCGACCGTCGGCCGGAGCGACGACCAGCGAATCGCGGAGGCGCTCCGGCGTGCCGACGCCCAGGCGCCCGCGCGCCTCTTCGACGCCTACGCCGAGCGCCTCTACGACTACGCCTGCTCGCTGGCGGCCGACGCCGACGACGCGGCGGACGCCGTGCACGACGCCCTCGTGGTCGCGTACGGCTGCGCGGACCGGCTGCGGGACGCCGGGCGGCTGCGCCCCTGGCTGTACGCGCTGGTCCGCGCCCGGTGCGCCGCCGGGGCCCGGGGCGGGCGCGGCGCGGCGCCCGCCCCGGTCGGCGACGGCCCCGACGACGAGTACGGTGATCCGCACCGGCGGGAGCTGGCCGTCCTGGTGCACGAGGTGCTGGCGGAGCTGGGCGGACAGGAGCGGGAGGTGCTGGAGCTGTCGCTCCGGCACGGCCTCGGCTCCGGCGAGGTCGGCGCGGTGCTCGGCCTGAGCTCCCGGCAGGCCGCGACCCGGCTCGGCCGGGCCCGCGCCCACGTGGAGAACGCCGCCGCGGCGGCCGTGCTGGCCAGGATCGGCCGGGCGCACTGCCCGGACCTGTCGGCGATGGTCGACTCGTGGGAGGGGCCGCTGACCCCGCTGCTGCGCAGACGGCTCGCGGCCCACATCGCCCGCTGCGAGGTCTGCTCCGGACTGCGGGACCGGCACGTCGCGGCGGGGCGGCTGCTCGACCTGGTCCCCGTGGCCTTCCTGCCGCTCTCCCTCCGCCGCCGGGTCGTCGAGACCTGCGTGAACCCCGGGCTCGCCGGCGCCCGCGCCCCCGCCGTCGGCGCGGGCGGCCGTTTCGACCGGGACGGCTTCCCGGTCGCGGCGGGACGGGGCGGCACGGCCTCGCCCGGTCCCCGGAGGAGGCGGGCGAGGCGGCAGGGCAGGCGGACGGGCCGGCCCGTACCCGTGATCGCGGCGGCGGTGTGCGTACTGGCCGCGACGGGGGGCGTGATCGCGCTCACCGGGCAGGGGACCGGCCGGGGGGCGTCCGAGCGGGCCGGTGCCGCGCCGGAGCCGGAGCCCGCGCTGGTCGTCTCCGCACCGGCGCCCGCGCGGACCGCGCCGCCGCAGGACGCCTCCGAACCGGAGACCGGGCCGGACGCCGAGGACACGGGCGCGCCGGACGCCCCGGAACCGCCCGGCCCCGCCCGGAGCACGCCTCCCGCGCCCGTCCCCAGCGCGGCCCGCCCGGCGGCGCCCCGTCCGGCGACCGGGGCCGGCGGCCGGACCGCCACCCGCGCCCCCGCCGCCCGGACGCCCGGCCCCCCCCCCAACTCCTTGGCTCACAGAACGACATGGCTACGATCCGACTGGCACGGGTGCGGGGCGGATCCGGCTGACCGCCCGGGGCGCCGCGCTCTCCTGGTCGGCGACCGTCTCGGGCGGGCTGGTCGTGCACCCCCGGAGCGGGCGGCTCAAGGCCGGCGCCGGGGCGGTGATCCAGGTGGCCGCGGCCGATCCCGCGGAGGGCGGGTCCGGGCGGATCGTGTTCCGGTCGGCGGCAGGCGGCTTCACCTGCGCCGTCTCCTGGGAGGGTGCGGCGCCCGAGGACTCCGAGCCGGCCCCTGATCCGACACCTGCGCCCGAACCGGATCCTTCTACCCCGGATCCCGGTTCCGGTCCGGAGACAGCCTGATTTTCTGACCTGCGGCTGAACGACTTCGCGACATCTCTTAGCAATTGGGTAAACCATGGGCTCATGGCAAACGTCGCCATTGACGGCCCTGATGGACGGTTGGTCACATGAAGTGGCGGCCAGCCATGCCCTATCAGTCCAGGAGCCCGGGAATGTCGATCATCCGCGGGGCGCTCCGAGGAGCGCTCGCCCTCGCATGCGCGGCGGGAGCGGGGTTCGCGCTCGCCGGAGTGGAAGGTTTCCACCGCTCAGTCCTGGTACTTCTGTTTCTTCTGCTTACTCCCGCTATCGCACTAATCGGAGTGTTGCGCGATCGTGACCTTCTCAGAGTGATAACCGTCGGGATCATGGCAAGTGTCGCTGTTAACACACTCCTTGCCTTAGCCATGCTCTCTTTTGACGCATGGTCGCCACGAGCCGGAGTGGCGACGATCGCGGTTGTGGGAGCGTTCTTGTGGGTGCTGCGCACGTTGTACCGGGGCGACGAAGGCCTGCGGGCCGAACAGGGGGGCTAGATCAGGGTGAAGATCACTGTCGTACGTCCTGGGGAGCTGGGCGAGCAGGAGATCACTCGCTGGCGCGAGATCCAGAAGAGCTCTCCCGCCCTCGACAACCCGTTCCTCTCGGTGGACTTCACACTGGCCATGGGAAGGCTGCGCGACCGCGTCCGGGTCGCCGTGATCGAGGACGGCGGCGCGATCGCCGGCTTCTTCCCCCACGAACGGCACGCCTTCGGCGTCGGCAGGCCGCTGGGCGGCTTCCTCGTCACCTGCCACGGGGTGGTCTCGACCCCCGAGCTCAAGATCGACGCACGCGAGCTGCTCAAGGCCTGCCGGCTGTCGGTCATCGACTTCGACTACCTGGTCGCGGGCCAGCCCACGTTCGCCCCGTACGAGACGGACGTGCGGCCGGCCCCCCTGATGGATCTCGGCTCCGGTTTCGAGGCCTACGTCGAGCAGGTGCGGGCCGCCTCGCCGAAGAACTACAAGACCGTCCGCTACAAGGAGCGCAAGCTCGGCCGCGAGCAGGGCGAGGTCCGGTTCGAGTGGGCCTCCGCCGACGTCTCGGGCCTGCACACGCTCCTGCGCTGGAAGTCCGACCAGTACCAGCGGACCGGGCGGGTCGACCGCTTCGCCCAGCCCTGGATCGTCCGGCTCGTCGAGGAGATGCACGCCTGCCGCTCGGAGGACTTCGCCGGAGTCCTGACCATGCTCTACGCCGGGGACACCCCCGTCGCCGGCCATTTCGGCCTGCGCACCGCGCAGACCCTCGTCGGCTGGTTCCCGGCCTACGACCCGGCCTACGCGCCCTACTCGCCCGGCATCATGCACCACCTCCACCTGGCCGAGCACGCCGCCGCGGCGGGCCTGCACCAGGTCGACATGGGCAAGGGCGACCGCGAGTACAAGGACTGGCTGAAGACCGGCGTCGTGATGGTCGCCGAGGCCCGCGTCGCGCGCCCGTCCCCCACCGCCGCCGTGCAGTGGGTCGGCAGGGTGCCCCTCAGCAGGCTCCGCACCACCGTCGTGGACGATCCCCGGCTCTTCCGGGCGGCCGACCGCCTGCTCAAGACCTACGGACGGGCAAAATCACGCCTCCGGCCGCGTTTCCGCTCGCAGCGGCCGACGCGGACACGGTAACCATTCCTCACTGCCACCAGATTCCCGATGTGACAGCTCTCTCACTCTCAGTTGCGCCCGTCCTCGTCTCGTGCCGGGAACGGGCGTGCGGAAGGACCATCCGTCATCATGAACTCTGAAACCATCAGGCCGACCGTCAAGCCGAACGGCATACTCCGCTCCATCCCACCGCTCGAGCGGTTCACCCCTCTGACCCCGCACATGGCCATCTCGCCCACCGTGAGCGTCGTCGTGCCGGCGATGAACGAGGCGGAGAACCTCCCGCACGTCTTCGCCACGCTCCCGCAGTGGATCGACGAGATCATCCTGGTGGACGGGAACTCGGTGGACGACACGGTCGCCGTCGCCAAGCGGCTCCGTCCCAACGTCCGGGTGGTCACCCAGACCGGCAAGGGCAAGGGTGACGCGCTGGCCGCGGGCTTCGCCGCCTGCACCGGCGACATCATCGTGATGATCGACGCCGACGGCTCCACCGACGGCCGGGAGATCATCCACTTCGTGAGCGCCCTGGTGGCGGGCGCCGACTTCGTCAAGGGCTCGCGCTACGCCTCCGGTGGCGGAAGCGACGACCTCACCTTCACCCGGACGCTGGGCAACAAGGTCCTGACCGGCCTGGTGAACCGGATCTACGGCACCCAGTACAGCGACCTGTGCTACGGCTACAACGCCTTCTGGGCCCGCCACCTGGACGTCCTCAACGTCGACTGCGAGGGCTTCGAGGTGGAGACCCTGATGAACATCCGGGCCGCCAAGGCCGGACTGAAGATCCACGAGGTGCCCAGCCACGAGCGCTGCCGCATCCACGGGGAGAGCAACCTCCACGCGGTCCGCGACGGCCTCCGGGTGCTCCGGACGATCTTCCGGGAGTGGCGCGGCCGTCCCGCCGCCCAGCTGCCCGAGCCGAGGACCACCGCCCCCGCAGCGGACCAGGGTGCCGCCTGACCATGAGAAGCAGCGTCGTCATCTGCGTATACACGGAAGAGCGCTGGGAGGACATCCGTGAGGCCGTCGCGTCGGTCGAACGGCAGCGGCGCACGCCGCACGAGGTCATCCTGGTCGTCGACCACAACCCGGAGCTGCACCTGCGCCTGAAGCGGGAGTACCCCGACGCCGTCGTGGTCGAGAACGCGCACGAGAAGGGACTGTCCGGTGGCAAGAACACCGGTGCGCAGGCCGCCTCGGGCGACATCGTGGCGTACCTGGACGACGACGCGGTGGCGGAGCCCGGTTGGCTGGAGGCTTTGGAGGAGGGCTTCCAGGACCCGTCCGTCGTGGGGGTGGGCGGGCTGACCAGGCCGCTGTGGGCGACGGGCCGGCGTCCGCGCTGGTTCCCGCCCGAGTTCGACTGGACCGTGGGGTGCACCTACGTGGGCATGCCCACGGTCCAGGCTCCGATCCGCAACGTCATGGGCGGCAACGCCGCCTTCCGCAGGCACGTCGTGGCCGAGGTCGGGGGATTCCACACCGGCATCGGGCGCAGCGTGCAGGGCCGCAGGAGCCGCCCGCTCGGCTGCGAGGAGACGGAGTTCTGCATCCGGCTGTCCCAGCGGCTCCCGGGAACGGTGATGCTGTTCCAGCCCACCGCGGTGATCGGTCACAAGGTCTCCGCGCAGCGGGCGCGGTTCGCCTACTTCCGGTCCCGCTGCTACGCCGAGGGCCTGTCCAAGGCGCTGGTGGCCTCCAGCGTCGGCAGCAGGGACGGCCTGTCCAGCGAGCGGGCGTACGCGACCAGGACCCTGCCCGCCGGAGTTCTGCGCGGGGTCGGCGCGGCCCTGACCGGCGACCTTGCGGGGCTGGGCCGGGCCGCCGCCATCGTGACCGGCCTGGCCTGGACCGGCTGGGGCTACGCGCTGGGCACGGCGCGGCTGAGGCTGGGGCGGTCATGACACGCGTTCCGATCCTGATGTACCACGCGGTGAGCGAGCGGCCGACCGAGGAGACCCGGCCGCTCGCGGTCTCGCCGGCGCGCTTCGCCGAGCAGCTCGAACTGCTCCGGGAGCACGGCTTCACCCCGATGACCCTGTCCGACCTGGTCGCCGGGGTGAACCGGGCCGGCCCGCTCCCCGAGCGACCGGTGGCGATCACCTTCGACGACGGGTACGACGACTTCCACACCGAGGCGCTTCCCCTGCTCACCCGGTACGGCTATCCCGCGACGGTCTTCGTCACCACCGGCTGGATCCGGGACGCCGGGGCCGAGGCCGCCGGGCGGAGGCTGGGGCCCACGCTCTCCTGGAGCCAGATCGCCGAGGCGGTCTCCTGCGGGATCGAGATCGGCGGGCACAGCCACAGCCACCCGCAGCTCGACCAGCTCCCCGACGGGCCGCTCCGCGACGAGCTGCGCAGGAACAAGGAGCTGCTCGAGGACCGCATCGGCCGCCCGGTGACCACCATGGCCTACCCCTACGGCTACTCCAGCGCGCGGGTCCGCCGCCAGGTGCGGCAGGCGGGCTACCGGACCGCGTGCGCGGTGGCCAACGACGCCTTCGAGGCGGGCGACGAGCCGTTCGCGCTGCCCCGCCTGACCGTCACGGAGCAGACCGTGCCGGAGAAGTTCCTCAGGGCCGTCCACGGGCGGGGGCTCCCCCTGCTCTACCTGCGCGAGCGGGTCCTGACCAAGGGATACGCAGTCGTACGGCGCACGCGCTACGGCCTGCGCCGGATCGGCGCCGCGGCCGGGGCGGGACAGGTGAGCGGGGCAGGTAATGGGCGGTGACTGACACGAGCCTGCCGGTCGAGAGCCCGCCCGGGGCGCAGCGACGGCGAGGGTCGCTGGCCGCCCTGCGCGACCGCCTCCCCAAGGATCTGAACGACCCCCTGCTCCGCAACGCCTACTCGCTGATCGTCAACGCCGGCGCGGCGGGCCTTCTCGGACTGGCGTACTGGACGGTGGCCGCGCGTTTCTACAGCGACGCCGACTACGGCCGCGGTTTCGCGCTGATCTCCGCGATGCGCCTGCTCTCGGCGCTCACCGCCTTCGGGCTCACCGGTGCGCTCACCCGGTTCCTGCCGGAGGGCGGCCGGGCGACGGGCCGGCTGGTCGCCGCCGCCTACCTGGCGGGCGGCGGCGCGGCGGCGGCCGCGACGGGGGTCTTCCTGGCCACGCTCCCGGTGTGGGGCGCCAACTTCGGCGGCCTGGCCCACCCCGCGCCCGCGGCCTGGTTCCTGCTGGCGGTCGTGCTGTGGTGCGTGTTCACCCTGCAGGACGTGGTGCTCACCGCGCTGGGCAGGGCGCCCTGGGTGCCGCTGATCGGGGTGGCCGTCGGGGTGGCGAAGCTCGTCCTGCTGGTCGTGCTGGCCCCGTCCTTCCCCGGCACGGGGATCTTCCTGGCCTGGACGATCCCGGTGGCCGTGACCGTCGTGCCGGTCAGCATCGCGATCTTCAACAGGCTCGCGCCCCGGGCCGCCGGGCTCGGCGCCCACCGCGCCCCGCCCCCGCTGCGCAGGATCGGCGGCTTCCTCGCCGGCGACTTCCCCGGCACGCTGCTCATCCTCGCCAGCGTCTACCTCGTGCCCGCGCTGGTGGCCGGAGGCGTGGACGCGCGCATGGCGGGCTACTACGGCGCGGCGGTGACCCTCGTCGGCGTCTTCGACATGCTCGCGCTCAACATGGCGATCTCCCTGACCATCGAGGGAGCCGCGGACCCGGCTGCGCTCGCCGGCCGGTGCAGGCTGGCCCTGCGGCGGACCATGATGCTGCTGGTCCCCGCGGTGGCGGTGACGGCGCTGGCCGCCCCGCTCGTCCTCGGGCTGGGCTGGGGGGCGTCCTACGCCGAGCACGGGGCGGACGTGCTCCGGCTGCTCGCGGTCGCCTCGGTCCCCCACGCGCTCATCGAGATCTACCTGGGCGTGCTCCGCGCCCGCAGCCGGGTGCGGGCCCTGCTGCTGATCCAGGCGCTGCTGTGCTTCCTGGTCGTGGGCCTGTCGTTCGTCTTCTTCCGGGTGTACGGCATCACCGGCGTGGGCATGGGCACGCTCGCCGCGCAGGTGGCCGTGGCCGCCCTCACCGTCCCGGGCCTGATCGGGGTCCTGCGGAAGGGGGGTGCGGCGCCGGCCGGGCCACCGCCGGGCGGGGCCGTCTCGCCGGACGACGTCCCGACCCTGGTGATGAAGATCGTCACGGTCGACAGCCAGCCGACCGTCGCCCGCGTCTCGGCAGCGCCGCCCACCGAGCCGTCCACCGCGCCGTCCGCGGGTGCACCGCACGGCGCGGCCGGCCGGGAGCCGTTCCCCCGGCCCGCGCGGCGGAACGGGTCCGCCCTCCGAAACGGGCGCGCGCGGCCCGCGGCCCCCGCACCGCGCGTACGGCCCGCGGCGCCGGGGCGGCGCGCCCGGTTCGCGCTCCCGTGGTGGGAGTGGACCCGCACCCTGCTGCCGCCGCTCATCACCGCCGAGGGCGTCGTGATCGTCGTGCTCACCGTGGCGGCGGGCCGGTCCGGTCCCCTGCCCGTGTCCGCGGCGGCCGGTGCCGGGGCCGCGCTGGTGGCGGTGGCCATGGCCGCCGAGCTGGCCATGCGCCGCCGGCCGTGGACGCTGTGGGCGCAGCTGCTGTCGGTGGCACTGTGCCTGCACGGCACGGAGGCGCTGACCGGCGCCGCCGGAGCCGACGCCGCCGAGGTCGCCCGGGTGATGGCGACCGGCGAGGCCGCCGACGGGCGGTGGCCGCTGGCCCTGCCCGCGTTCCTCGCCCGCGCCATGGGGCTGACCGACCCCGCGCCGCTCCTGGTGTGGACGCCGGTCGCCGCGGCCGTGGCGGGCCTGGTGCCCGCGCTGCTCGCCGCGCGGCTCGTCCACCCCGACGAGCGGGTCCACTGGCCGCTGGCGCTCGCGGCGACGACCGGGCTCTGGCTCGCGCCCGCCGAGTCGTTCACCGCCTCGGTGGCCGTCCTGCTCTGCCTGTGCGTGCTCGCCCTGACGCCGCCGCGCCGTACGGCGCGCCGCCCGGGGCCCGGCGGGGCGTCCGCCCCGGCCCGCACCCCGCTCTCCGGCCCCGGGGTCCCCGCCCCCGGCGCCCGGACCCCCGACATCCATGAATCCCGAGTTCCAGGAAAGGACCTGCCGTGAACGACTGGCCGGCGGTCACCGTCGTGATCCCGACCCGCAATCGCACCGGACTCCTCCAGGAGACGATCGACTCGATCCTCGGCCAGGACTACCCGGGCGACATCACCTGCGTCGCCGTGTTCGACCAGAGCCCTCCCGACGAGTCCTTCGCGACCGTCAGGTCCGGGCGCCGGGTCGTGGTGACGCCCAACACGCGGCAGCCCGGCATCGCCGGCGCGCGCAACACCGGTGTGCTGCTCGGCGACGGCGAACTGGTCGCCTTCTGCGACGACACCGACCTGTGGCTGCCGCACCGGCTCCGCGCCCAGGTGGCCGCGCTCGGCGACGGCCACTTCGCGACCTGCGGCATCGAGCTCTTCAACGACAAGGTGGCCTTCGCCAGGTCGGTGCCGACGTCGAAGGTGACGCTGCGCGACCTGCTGCGCAAGCAGCTGCCGTCCATGCACCCGTCCACCTACCTGATGCGCCGCGACGCCATGGTGAACGGCTTCGGCCTGGTCAGCGAGGAGCTGCCCGGCGGCTACGGCGAGGACTACGAGCTGCTGCTGCGGGCCGCCAGGTTCGGGCCGATCGTCAACGTGCCGGAGACGGGGGTGCGGGTCAGGCTCCACACCTCCTCGCACTTCTCGGTGGTCGAGACGAGCGAGACGATCTCCTCTGCGCTCCGCTGGATGCTGGAGCGCTACCCGGAGTTCAGCCGGGCCCCGGGCGGCTACGCCCAGCTCGCGGGCAAGATCGCCTTCGCCGAGGCGGCGCTGGGCCGCTCGGCGCAGGCCCTGCGCTGGATCGGCCGCGCCGTACGGCGGCGCCCCTGGGAGCCGCGCGCCTACCTGGCGCTGGCCGTGACGGCGGGCATGCCCGCCCCGGCGATCGTCGGCGGTCTGCACAAGATGGGGCGCGGCATATGAACATCGACGTCATCCGCCCCGACGAGCTGGGCAAGACCGAGATCGACGCCTGGCGCGAGATGCAGCACGCGACCCCGCGCCTGGGCAACCCCTTCCTCAGCCCGGAGTTCACCGTCGCGATGGGCGAGGTCTGCGCCGAGGCCCGGGTCGCGGTGATCTCCGAGTCGGACGGGCCCGTCGGGTTCTTCCCGTTCGAACGGCACTCCGGCGGCGTCGGCACCGCGATCGGCGCCTGGGTCTCGCTCTGCCAGGGCGTGGTCCACTCCCCCGGCGCGGAGTTCGACGCCGAGGCGCTGCTGCGGGCCTGCGGGCTGCACGTGTGGGAGTTCGGCTGCATGGTCGACGGGCAGCCGTGGTTCAAGCCGTTCGAGACGCTGAGCCAGGAGTCGGTGATCCTCGACCTGTCGCGCGGGTACGCGGCCTACCTGGAGGAGCTGAAGGAGCGCTCGCCGAAGTTCCTCAAGACCACCCTGTACAAGGAGCGCAAGCTCGGCCGTGACGCCGGCGGGCTCACCTTCGAGTTCGCGGTCCGCGACGAGGAGCAGTTCCGCCTGCTGCGCGACTGGAAGTCGGCCCAGTACCAGCGGATGGGCCGTCCCGACCGGTTCGGCAGGGCGTGGGTCGTGGAGCTCGTCGAGCGGCTGTACGCGATCGACACCCCGGAGTTCGCCGGGCCGCTGTCCATGCTCTACTGCGACGGCAGACCGGTCGCCGGGCACTTCGGGCTCCGCTCGGACACGATCCTGATCGGCTGGTTCCCGGCCTACGACCCGGAGTTCGCCAAGTACTCCCCGGGCCTCATCCAGCACCTGCGGATGGCCGAGGGGGCCGCCGCCGCCGGGCTGAACTCGATGGACCTGGGGATCGGGACCGGCTCGGAGTACAAGGAGGCGCTGCGCAGCCGCGGCGAGCCGGTCGGTGAGGGCTGCGTGCGGCGCCGCTCGGCGGGCGCGGCGGCGCACTGGCTGCGCAACACGCCGGTGCGCCGGGCGCGGCAGTTCATCCTCGACACCCCGGCCCTGTACGGCGCGGCCGACAGGGCCATGAAGCGGTACGGCAGGCTGCGCGAGCGGTTGAGGGCGCGATGAGCCGCACCCTCGAATCGATCATGAGCGAGCGGGTCGGGGTCGCGTGCCTGCACGTGCCCTCGGCCCGGTTCGGCCTGTACCTCGCCCTGCGCCGCTTCTTCGGTCCCGGGGACCGGGTGCTGATCGCGCCGACCAACTGCGAGACCGTGCTGTTCGTCGCGCTGGCGGCGGGCCTGCGGCCGGTCATGGCGCCGGTCCGCGCCGACGACGGCAACATCGACGCGGACCTGGTCGACTGGACCGGCCTGGCGGGCGTGCTCACCACCCACCTGTACGGCCAGCCCGACCGGGTGGTGCGGCTGCGCGCCGAGTGCGACCGCCGCGGCCTCGTCCTGATCGACGACGCCGCGCACGCCATGCTGACGACGGTGGACGGCCGGCCGGCGGGCACGTTCGGCACCGCGGGCGTGTTCAGCCTCGCCAAGCACGGCCGGGCGATGTCCGGCGGGTTCCTGACGGTGGAGGATCCCGCCGCGCTGCCCGGGCTGACCCGCATGCGCGACGGCCTCCTGCTCGACGGGGGGCTGCGCGCGCAGCTGTCCGGCACGCTCCGCCCGATGCTGCGGGAGGCGGTCTACCGGACCGGGCTGGTCCGGCCGATGTGGCGGACGCTGACGGCGCTCGGCGTCATCCGGTGGACGGGCCACCGCTGCGATCCCCGCGCCGACGAGCTGCGGGCCGCCCTGGACGCTGCGGGGCCGATCGGCCCCGCCGGGCCCGGCGGGGCGGACGGACCGGACGGCGCCGGCGGACCGGCGGGGCTCGACGGGCTCCAGTACTGGCTCCGCATCGACCTGGACGACTGGCGGATGCGGCAGGGCGCGCTGCTCCGCGGTTACCAGCGTTCCCGCTTCCGGGTGGTCGACCGGGAACGGGAGCGCAGGGTGGCGGGGGTGGAGCTGCTGCGCGGCCTGCCCTGGGCGGCCCGGGGGGTGGCCGCCGCGCCGCCGCGGCCGCTGCTGCGGGTGCCGCTGATGGTCGACGACCGCGACGGGGTCCTGTCCGCGCTGGAGCGGTACGGCGTGGTCCCGGGCTTCGTCTACGACCCGCCGCTGGACGACTACCTCGACCTGGTGCCGCCCGGGCCGACCCCGGAGATCGCGCGCTGGTGGACCCGGCACGTGCTCCCGGTGGACCCGCTCCGCGCGCGGCGCGTCGCCGTGCTGCTGGACCGGCTGGGGGCCCGGCCGGCGCCGCCGCCCCCGGTCGCCGCGGTGCCCCCGCCCGCCGGGGAGGGAGCGGAGGCCCTGATGTGAGGACCGGCGAAGACAGCGCAGCGTGACCTTACGCTCACCATAGCCCACCCCCTCCATGATCCATGAGAGCTGATGAGTCAAGCAGAGCGCCCGGAGAGTGATCGCCCCATGTCGGCTTCCGCCGGTCCCCTGGACCCGCACGTTCGGAGGACCCGATGACCATGCCCGGCAAGGGGCGGCACGCCCGCCGCGAGGCGGGCCTCCCGTCGTCGCGCTGGATCCCCGTCACCCTGGTGGCCGCCCTGGTGGCCGCCCTCGCGATCACCGCCGTCGTCTACATGTACGCCGCCCCCGTGGAGCGCAGCGCGGCCCCGCCGTCGCCGACCGTGCCGGGGGACCAGGCCACCCCGCGCTCGTGCGTCCCGACCTCCGACCTGGTGCCGCCCTGCGGGGCGTGGTGGGGGATGCACGTGCCGCCGGACGCCGAGCGCGGCCTGGTGGACGACGTGACGGCGATGGAGGCCCGGATCGGCCGCAAGCTCGACATCGTCATCAGCTACCACGACATGTCGGAGACCGACGCGGGCAGGTTCTTCCGGGACGACGAGAGCGAGCTCGGCGAGGAGCGCATCCTCTTCATGGGCTGGGAGTCGTCGATCTGGGCGGGGGACGTGGACATCCCCTGGCACGCCATCGCCCGCGGCGAGCTGGACCGGGTGATCGACGCCCAGGCCGAGCGGGTCAAGGAGTACGGCAAGCCCGTGCTGATCGGCTTCGACGGGGAGAAGGACCGCGAGGAGAGCGGCCAGACCCCCCAGGAGTACATCGCGGCGTACAAGCGCATCGTCGACCGCTTCCGGCAGGCGGGTGCGGACAACGCGCTCTGGGTGTGGGGCGTCACCGGCTACTACCCGTTCCGCGACCGCTGGAAGCCGTACTACCCCGGCGACGACTACGTCGACTGGATCAGCTTCGATCCGTACAACTTCGCCACCTGCCGCGGGGCGAGATGGCAGGATTTCGAGGAGACCGTGCAGCCCACCTACGAGTGGTTCCAGGAGAACGGCTTCGCCCACAAGCCGCTGATACTCGCCGAGTACGGGACGGAGAGCCACGCCAGTGACCCCGCCGCCCGGGCCGACTGGTACCGCGGCATCCCCGCGGCGATGCGGGAGATGCCCAACCTCAAGGCGATCATCCAGTGGAACAACACCGACGCGGACAAGTGCGACTTCACACTCACCGGTTCCGGTGTCCTGGAGGCGTTCTCCGAGGCGGGCAAGGACCCCTACTTCCAGCAGCCCCTCCCCTGAGGACGGGGTTCGGCGCCGGGGCCGCGCCCGGCGGGCGGAACACGCGCGGCGGCACGGGACGGGCCGGTGCACGGCCCGTCCCGTGGTGACGCGGACGGGCCGTGCGCGGCCCCCGTGGTGATACGGCGAAAGCGAAGGCACGCGGAGTAAAGTCGGCAAGCGACTTAACTCCCCCATCGACTACCCAGGGAAGGGCACGCGTGGAGGGCAGGCAGGCCGAAGAGGTGATCGACGAGGCGGTCACCCACCCGACGGGACGTCCGGCCTCTCCTGCGGCCGCCCCCTCCGGGCCCGGCCCGGCCGGGGCCGGGGAGACCGGCGGGACCGCGGAGACCGGGAAGACCGGCCGGACCGCCAAGGGCAGGAAGGCCAAGAAGGCGGCCCGGCGGGCGGGCAAGGCCCTCGAGGCCGCGGCCCGGCCCGGCCGCGGAGCGGACGACAGGAGCCGGCCTGCGACCGGGGGGCACGGCGCCCCGACGGAGGCCGGACCGGCCGGGGACGCGGGGCCGGACGCCGCCGCGCGGCGGGACGCGCACGGAGGCGGCCCGGACACAGCACCGGACACGGCACCGGACACGGAGGCCGGCGCGGGGAACGCGGCGGGCACGGGCACGGAGGCGGGTGCGGGCACGGAGGCGGGTGCGGAAAGCGGCGCGGGCACGGAGGACGGCGTGGACCGGACCTCCGCGGAGACGGTCGCCGTCGTGCCGTTCACCGGCGACGACACCGGCGACGGCGCCCCCACCGTCGCCTGGCGGGTGCCGGCGCCGATGGTGCCGCCCGCCCGCCGGCAGGCCCCGCAGGAGCGGCTGGAGCCTTCGGCCGGGCCGGACGACGCCCCGTCCGAGGACCCGCCCGGCGCCGCGGCGACGACCCTCCCGTCCCTGGGGGTCGTCGTCGCCGCCGGTCCCGCGCAGTCGCGGTTCCGCCTGACCGTGACGGTCGACGCGCTGCGCGCCCAGCAGCCGGCCCCCGAAGAGATCGTCCTGGTCGTGGACCGCTGCCCCGAACTGGCCGCGTGGGCCGAGGCCGAGCTCGGCGGGACCGGCGAGGTCACGGTGGTCCACGAGGAGGAGGCCGTCGGCGCCGCCGCGGTGCGCAACCTCGGCCTGGCCCGGGTGCGCAGCGACGTGGTCGCCTTCCTCGACGGCGACTCCGCCCCCGAGCCGGGCTGGGCGGCGGCCCTGCTGGACGCCTACGCCGACCCCGGGGTGGTCGCGGTCCGCGGCCGGGTGGCGCTGCGCTGGAGCGCCGGCAAGCCCGACTGGTTCCCCGCCGAGCTGGGCTGGGTGCTGGGGGTGCCGTTCACCGGCTCCCGCATCCGGACCGACCCTGTCGACGATCTGTACGGCGGCGCCCTGTCCTTCCGCCGCCGGGCGCTGGCCGAGGCCGGCGGGTTCCCCGAGGGGCCGGACCACCGGCCCGGCGAGGTCGCCGCCGAACCGGCCGGCGGGGTGAAGACCGAGCTCCGCTCCCGCCTGCTCGACCTGCGGCCGCAGGCGCGGCTGCTCCACGAGCCCTCGGCCGTCGTCCGGCTGGACGTGCCGGCGCGCCGCTCCAGGCTGTCCTACTTCCTGTCCCGGTGCGCCGCCGAGGGCCGCTCGCAGGCCGAGGTCGCACGGCGGACCACCGGGTGGGAGGGACTGGCGGCCCACCTGGCCCCGATCAGGCAGGGGCTGCCCCGGGCGGTGTTCCGTGCGGTCACCTTCACCGGGCCGGTGGACGTCAAGGGCTACAAGGCCCTGCTGGTGATGCTGCTGGGCATCGTGGCGGCCAACGCCGGCTACGTGGCCGGGCGGCTGCGCACGACCCGGGCCGACGGCACGCCCCGGGAGACCGGCCAGTGGACGTGGTTCCTGTCGCGGACGGCGCTGCCGGTCGCCGCCGTGCTGTGGGGCCTGTCCCTGCGCGAGGTCCACCTCGACGCGATGACCGACCTGGGCCTCATCACGGTCCTGCCCGCCACGTTCTGGGCCGCGGTCGCGGTCATGATCATCGGTTTCGTCGCGCTGCTCGGCGACCGCAGGGCACTGGAGCTCTGGCACGCGGGATACACGCTGGTGCTGATCGCGGTGCTGCACGCGACCCCGGCGCTGCTCTACCCCTCGCTGCGCTACTCGTGGGCGTGGAAGCACGTCTCCGTCATCGACTACCTGATCCGGCACGGCGCGACGGATCCCGAGATCACCCCGCTGGCCGCCTACCACCAGTGGCCCGGGTTCTTCTCGTTCTTCGCGATGATGACGCAGTCCGCCGGGCTGCCCGACGCCCTCAGCATCGCGGTGTGGGGCCCCGCGGTCTTCAACACCGCGATGCTGCTCCCGCTGCTGCTGCTGTTCCGTACGGTCACCCGGAACCGGCAGCTGGTGTGGGGCGCGGTCTGGGTCTACTTCTCCTGCTCCTGGGTCGGGCAGGACTACTTCTCCCCGCAGGCCACCACGCTGGTCCTCTACCTGACCGTGCTGGTGGTGGTGGTGCGGCGCTTCCGGCGCGGGCCGATCCGGGCCGGCGAGGACCCCGAGGGCCTGGGGGCCGAGCCGCCCCCCGTCTCCGGCACGCGCCGGCGCCTGGTCTGGGCGCTGCTGCTGTTCGCGCCGATCGCCGCGATCGCCTCCTCCCACCAGCTGACCCCGCTCATGCTGGTGGCGGCGCTGGCCGCCCTGTTCGTCCTGCGGCGCCACCGCAACCTGGGCATCCTGCTGCTGACCGGCCTCACCGTGCTGCTGTGGGACGCGGTGGCGGCCTGGCAGCTCCTGGAGGCCCGGTTCAGCGACATCGTGGAGTCGCTCGGCGACGCCGGCGGCAACCTGGACGACGGCCTGCTGTCCCTCGGCACGGCCGCCCCCGGACAGGTGATCGTCGCCTACGCCGACCGCGCCCTGTCGGGCGGGGTGTGGCTGCTCGCCGTCGGCGGCGCCGTCCTGCGCCGCCGCTGGCTGCGCCGGCCGGGCCTGCCCCTGCTCGTGATCGGCCTGAGCCCGCTGCTCTTCCTGGCCGCGGGCAGCTACGGCGGCGAGATCCTCTTCCGCATCTACCTGTTCACGCTCCCGCTCACCGCGTTCCTGGCCGCCGCGCTGTTCCTGCCGGCCCGGCGGGCGTTCGTCCGCACGCTGGTCCTGCCCGTCGTGCTCATGCTCATGGTCACGGGCTTCTTCTTCGGCAACTACGGCAAGGAGCAGGCGAACTACTTCACCCGGGACGAGGTCCGCCTGGTGCGCGAGGTGCACCGGGTGGCGCCGGAGGGCTCCCTGATCGTGGCGCCCACCTTCTTCCTGCCGGCCGCCTACGACTACTACGAGCGCTACCAGCACAGCTGGCTGGACGAGCTGCCGCGCTCGCGCGAGGCCGTGCCCGGGCTGCCGGACTACGTGCCGACCCGGGTGGAGCTGGTGCAGGACCCGGTGCCGGCGCTGATCGGCCTGATGTCGGAGGTGCCGCAGGGCGCCAAGGCATACCTGGTGCTCAACCGCGCGCAGAAGGCCGCCATCGAGACCGCCGGAATCTTCCCCCGCGGGACGGTCGACCGGATCCGCCAGGGGGTCGAGGCGTCGGACCGCTTCCGGGTGCTCGTCGAGAACTCCGGGGGCGCCGTCTACGAGCTGATCCCGAGGAAGCCATGAACAACGCCCGCTGGCCGCTGCTGCTGCTGGCCACCTCCGGGTGGCTGACCCTGCTGGTCGCGACGCAGGCCCCCGGCGGGGCCCCGCTGCGCGTCACCGTCACGGTGGTCTACCTGCTCACCTGCCCGGGCGCCGCCGTGCTGGCGCTCTTCCGGCCGCTGCTGGCCCCGCGCGACCACACCGGGGACGCCATGGAGAGCGTGGCGCTCACGGTGGCCCTCAGCGTCGCGCTCGGCATCCTGGTCGGCGAGGCGTTCTTCATGACGGGCACGTTCACGGTGTACCGGGCGCTGACGGTGCTGGCCACCATCACCTCGGTCGCCGCCCTGGGCGTGCCGCTGACCGCCTACCGCGCCCGTCAGGCGGCACGCCCGAAGGACTCCGCCTAGCCTCCGTCCAGCGCCCGGTGGGCCCGGGCGACCAGCAGGGGCACGGCGGCGCCGATGTGCTCGAAGCCCTCGCCCACGGTCTTGCCCTGCACGAAGCGGGCGTGGATGCCCTCCAGGATGACCGCGAGTTTGAAGTTGCCGAAGGCCAGATAGAAGTCCAGGTCGGTCAGGTCGGTGCCGGACGCCTTCGCGTAGTGGGCGGCGAAACCCCTGGGGTCGAGGAAGCCGGGGGTGAGCGTGACGTCGCCGGCCACCGGGAGGGAGCCGCCGTCGGCGGTGCCGGGGTCCTGCCAGTAGGTCAGGGTGAGGCCGAGGTCGGCGAGGGGGTCGCCGAGGGTGGACATCTCCCAGTCGACCACGGCCCGGATCTCCGGCTCCGCGCCGGGCGCCAGCCGTACCAGGGTGTTGTCCAGGCGGTAGTCGCCGTGCACGAGCGCGGCGGCGGGCCGGTCGGGGAGGCGTTCGCGCAGCCGGGCGGTGAGGGCGTCGTACTCCGGGAGCTCGCGGGTCTTCGAGCGCTGCCACTGCTGCCCCCAGCGCTCCAGCTGGCGCGCCATGTACCCCTCCGGGCGGCCGAAGTCCGCCAGGCCGACCGCGGCGTGGTCCACGGTGTGGATGGCGGCGAGCACCTCGGCGAGCCGCTCCGACAGCGCCCTGGCCTGCTGCGGGGAGAGCTCCGCCTGGTCGCGGCCCCGGATCGCCTCGCCCTCGACGTGGCCCATCAGGTAGAAGGGCGCGCCGATCACGTCCTCGTCGGCGCAGAGGGCGACCGGTTCGGGCACCGGGACGGGGGTCCGCGCGAGGGCGGAGATGACCCGCCACTCCCTGCGCATGTCGTGGGCGGTGGGCAGGACGTGGCCGAGGGGCGGGCGGCGCAGGACCAGGCGGCGGCCCGGCGTCTCGATCCGGTAGGTCAGGTTGGACCGGCCGCCGGAGATGAGGGCGATCTCGGTGGGCTCCCCCGCGTCGGGGACGTGGGCGGCCATCCACGCGACCAGTCGGGCCCGGTCGATACCAGGGATGCTCATGACCCACTATTAGAACGTTATTCTGTCGTCTCCGCCAGTCCGGGCCCCAGGAGCCGGGCGAGGATCGCGGCTCCCCTCCGGACCTGGGCCAGCGAGGCGGAGCCGTACCCGACCACGAGGCCGTGCCGGCCGGGCGGCCCGTGGTGGTGGTGCTCCACGGTGTCGAGCAGGACGCCGCGGGCGCGGGCCGCCTCCACCAGGGGGCCGACCTCGTGCCCGGGAAGTTCGATCGTGACGTGCAGCCCCGCGGTGTCCCCCGTCACCCGGGGGCCGAGCGCCGCCACGAGCGCGGCCCGCCGCCGGGCGTACTCCCGCCGCATGCGGCGCAGATGCCGGTCCAGGTCGCCCCGCTCCAGCAGGACGGCCACCGCCTGCTGGGCCGGGCCGCTGGTCCGGTCGGCCAGCTCCGCGCGGGTCCGGGCGACGGCCTCCAGCAGCTCCGGGGCCGCGACCAGCCAGCCGACGCCGACGTCCGGGGACAGGGACTTGGACAGGGTGCCGAGCAGGACCACGCGGGCGGGGTCCAGGCCGTACAGCGCGGGCAGCGGGGCGACGTCGTAGCGGAACTCGGCGTCGTAGTCGTCCTCCACGACCACCGCCCCGCTCCGCCGGGCCCAGGCGAGCAGCCGCTCCCGGCGCGCGATGGGCAGCCGCCCGCCGAGGGGGTACTGGTGGGCGGGGGTGGTGTAGAGCAGGCGCAGGTCCTCGGGGAGCTCCTCCACGACGACGCCGTCGGAGTCCACCGGGCAGGGGACGATCTCGGCGCCCCGGGCGGCGAGGATGCTCCTGGCCCGGCGCCAGCCGGGCTCCTCCACGCCCGCCCGGTCGCCGGGGCGCAGGACGGTGGCGGCGACCAGGTCGAGGCCGCTGCCGGTCCCCCGAGTGATCATGATGTTCTCCGGGCCCGCCGGGACCGTCCGGGCCCGGCGCAGGTGCCGGGCCAGCGCCTCGCGCAGGCGCGGCAGGCCGCAGGGGTCGACGCCGTCGCCCGGCGGCAGGTCGGCGGCGGCGCGCCAGGCCCGCCGCCAGGCCGCCTCGTCGTAGTCCCGCACCCAGGGCCGGCCCGGCCGCAGGTCGATCACGGCCGCGCCGTCCGGCCCGCTCCCGGCGTGCCCGCCGTGCCCTCGCCCGTCGCGCCGGTCCGCCTGGAACGCGCCGTCCGGCGCGGCCGTCCGGAGCCCGTGTCCCGGGGGCGCCGCGCCCGGCCCGGCGTCCCGGATCCGCGCGGCGCCCTCCGTACGGCCCGCCGCTCCCCCGGCGGGGGCCCGCCCTCCGGCGGGGACGGCGGACGGCCCCGCACCGGGACCGGCGTTCCCCGGACCGGGCCGGGAGGGCCCGAGGTCGGCCACGTAGGTGCCCGAGCCGTGCCGGCCCTCGATCCAGCCCTCGGCGTAGAGCTGCTGGTAGGCGTCGGTGACGACGGTCCGGCTGACCGCGAGCTGGCGGGCCAGGGCACGGGTGGAGGGCAGCCTCTCGCCGGGCGCCAGGGCGCCGCCGCGGATGGCCTCGCGCAGGCGGTCGCCGAGCTGGACGGTGAGGGAGGCCGGGGCGGCGCGGTCCACCGCCAGGGGCAGTTCGACGGGGATGGGGGGCAAAGTGGTCTCCCGGAAGCGGTGGGAAGTGGACGTGTTCTCCGTGTCCACTGCCTGCCTAGGTTAGGGCCGTGCCCCCGGTGGCCCGCTCCGGCCACCCGGCCTCCCACCGCCCCGCCGTCTGCTGGAGGGTCTCCGATGCCCGCTGTGCCCCCGCCGCTCCGGCCGGACCGGCCGTCCGAGGAGCCGCCGCCCCCGCCGCTCTCGGCCACGCCCCGCACCGCCCTCGGACGCGCCAAGGACCGGGCCCGCACCGACCGGCGGGAGCTGTACGCCGTGCTGGACGCCGGGCTCGTCTGCCACCTGGGCGTCGTGGCCGGCGGCGTGCCGATGGTCGTGCCCACGGGGTACGGCCGCATCGGCGACACCCTCTACCTGCACGGCTCCACCGGCGCCACCTCCCTGCGGGCCGGCTGCGAGGTCTGCGTCACCGTCACCCACGTGGACGGCGTCGTGCTGGCCCGCTCGGCCTTCCACCACTCGGTCAACTACCGCTCGGCCATGATCTACGGCCGGCCGCGCCTGGTGACCGACCCCGAGGAGCGCCTGGCCGGGCTGCGCGCCCTCACCGAGCAGCTCGCCCCCGGCCAGTGGGACGCCGTGCGACCGCCGACCCGCAAGGAGCTCGCGGCGACGGCGGTGCTCGCCCTCTCCCTGGCCGAGGCCTCGGTCAAGGTGCGGCAGGGCCCTCCGGTCGACGACGCGGAGGACTACGCGCTCCCGGTCTGGGCGGGGGTGCTGCCGCTCCGGGTGACGTGGGGCGAGCCCGAGCCCGACCCGGCGATGACGGCGGATCTGCCCGTCCCCGCGCACATCGCCGAGCGAAATCTGGCCTCCAGGTAAGGTTCCTGCGGCAAACCGGGCGCCGGGCGCGCACGTCCCATATGAAGGACCCCGACCCGGATCTCCTGGAGAGCGCGATGACCGCCGGCGGATGGAGCGTGCCCGGATACACCGAGTTGCGCGAGCTCGGTGCGGGCGGTGGAGGACGGGTGGTGCTCGCCCGGCACGACGGGTCGGGCGCCCTGGTCGCGGTCAAATACCTGTCGGAGGGGCTCCGGGGCGAGCCCGGGTTCCTGGCGCGGTTCCGCGCCGAGGCCAGGCTGCTGGTGGAGCTCGACGACCCGCATGTGACCCGGCTCTACGAGTACGTCGAGGAGGCCGGGAACGCCGCGATCGTGATGGAGGCGGTGGACGCCGTCTCCCTGCGCGAGCTGCTCCGCGAGCACGGCGCGACCGGGCCGGAGGCCGCCCTCGCGGTGCTCAAGGGCTCGCTGCTGGGGCTGGCCGCGGCGCACGGCGCCGGTCTGGTGCACCGGGACTACAAGCCGGAGAACGTGCTGGTCCAGGCCGACGGCACCAGCAAGCTCGTCGACTTCGGCATCGCCGTACGGGCCGGGGAGGCGGACAGGCCCGCGGGCACGCCGCCGTACATGGCCCCCGAGCAGTGGACGGGCGCCCCCGCCTCCCCCGCCACGGACGTCTACGCCGCCACCGCGGTCTTCTTCGAGTGCCTGACCGGCACCCGGCCGTACCGGGCGACCGACCGGGCGGTGCTGATGCACCAGCACGCGACCGCGCCGGTCCCGGTGGAGGAGGTGCCCGAGCCGCTCCGGGGGCTGGTGGCCCGGGGACTGGCCAAGGACCCGCAGGACAGACCGGCCACCTCCGCGGGATTCGTCGCCGAGCTGGAGGCCGCGGCGGCGGCCGCGTACGGGCAGGACTGGGAGGAGCGGGGGCGGGCCCGGCTGGCGGCACTGGCGGCGCTGCTCCCGCTGCTGTTCCGGGTGCGCGGCCACGCCCCGGGGACGGAGACCTCCCTGTTCCAGACCACGCTGCTGCGCACCGTGCTCCGGGGTCTGCGCGGCAGGTCCGCGGGGATCGCGGCCGGAGCCGGGCTGGTGCTGGTCGCCGGCGGCGTCAGCCTCTACGTCCTGGCGGCCGACCGGGCCGCCCAGCCGCAGCGCATCGGCGTCGTCGCCGCCGCGACCCCGTCCGTCACCCCCTCCGCGGCGGGGGGCTCGCCGGGCCCGGCGGGCCCCTCGCCGTCGGCCCCCGCCGGCTCGCCCCCCCCCCGGCCGGCCC
>NZ_BAAAUT010000053.1:23503-24185 GCF_039534085.1 Planomonospora alba | reverse complement strand
AGGACGGGGAGGCGTCGTCGCCGCCGCGACCCCGTCCGTCGCCCCCCCCGCCGTCGGCCCCGGCCGGCTCGCCCACCGCCGGACCGGCCACCGGAGAGCCTGCGCCGCCGGCCGGCCCGGCCTCGCCCGGCGCGGTGGAGCCGCCTTCCGCCGGCCCGTCGGCGCCGCCTCCCACGACCACGACCACAACCACCGCCACGACCACCGCCACCGCCACGAGCACGGCCACGGCGTCCGCGCCCGCCTCCCCGTCCGCGCCCGGCACGACCCCCACCGCCGCTCCCACCCCTGCGGTCACCCGGACGGTCACCCCGGCGGTCACGACGTCGCCTGCGACACCGCCCTCCCCCCAGGTCCGGCAGGTGGACGTGCTGCGCGCCTCGGTCGACGCCAGGGGGACGGCGGTCGCGCACGTCGCCGTGGGTGCCGCGGACGCCCGGCAGGTGCGCCTGCGCGTCGTCTTCCGGGTGGGCCGGGCCTTGCGGCAGGCGACCGTGGCACTGGCCGGCGCGACGCGCTACACCGAGACCGTCCGCTTCACCTTCCCCGACGTCCCCTGCGGGTCCGGCTGGAGCGTCACGGCGACCGGACTTCCCCCGGGACGCTCGGACACCACGAGCGGCCGGACCGCCCCGTGCGCCGGGCAGGGCCCGGCCGCCACGCCCAAGGCCACGCCTCGCAC